>CAZTYU010000021.1:0-17829 GCA_964617535.1 uncultured Bdellovibrionales bacterium
TTGCGGCTGGGGAGGATGGGATCGAACCATCGCATGGAGGCTTCAAAGGCCCCTGCCTTACCGCTTGGCTACTCCCCAAGAAACTAGTTGGTTTCGGTCACGAGCTGGCCGCCGAGCGCTGCGATTGCCTCATCGATGATGGCGGGCCGTTCGGCTGGCACTTCGGTAGATGTCCCAGCCGCCTCCTTTTCGGTGACGGCTTTCCATGGCGCGCGAAACCCCAAAATCGTAACAAAAGCCTGGTCGAGCGTCAATCGATTCGCTTTCTGATCGAGTCGCTCCTTGTGAAAGGGATACTTCACCTGGAGGAGAAGGTGCTGGCCGCGGACGACCGGGACGGTGGTCGAGAGCGCGACGCCGAGCGAGGCGTTCAGCCGGAGCGCGTGCGTGACGACCGCCTGCCACTGCCGGAGGGCGAGGCCGAGATCGACCGATGGTTCGCTCGTTTCAGGTTCGGTCGAGATAGGATCTGGTACAGCAGCGACTTTGATCTCAGCGGGGACAGAGCGTTTGGGTGAGGCGGACGGAGCGGGTTTCGGCGGTTCGGAAATGGGCGCAGACGGCTTTGCTGGATTCGGCATACTGGATTTCGGCGTCATTGGTGCTATGGGGATGGCGGGCGCGGCTACCTGGTCTCCCTGGATGAGTTTAACGAGCGCGATTTCGATGGGAAGTTCCGGGAGGGGAGATACTTTGATGAGCCGGTCAGCTTCCTGAAAACGTTCGAGACATTCGACGATGCGAACCGGTCCGAGGGCAGCTGCGAGCGCAAAGAGTTCGGCCTTCTCCTCTTTTGTCAGGTCATCGATGAGCTTTTCGGCGGCCTTCTTATCGACAGCGGCAAAGAGGAGCTTGCGGCAGTATTCGAGGAGCGACAGGGTGAAGCCGGCGAGCTGGGCGCCGGTGTCTTTCAGTTCGGCGACGGTTGCAAACGCACGGGTCAAATCCCGTTCGGCAACGGCTGAAAGGAGCGCGTGACTCCCGGCGATAGTCGTCGTCCCGAGGAGGAGCGCGACGCGAGCGGCATCGATGGGGGATTCTTCGAGCGTGGCGATCTGGGTGAAAAGGATTTCAGCGTCGCGCATGCCGCCTTGGGCGCTGCGGGCAATCAGCGTGAGCGCCTCTTTTTCGATCTTGAGCTTTTCGGCTTTGGCGATTTTCTCGAGCTTTGCCACGATCGCTTCGACAGGAAAGCGCCGGAGATCGAGGCGGAGCGTCCGCGAGAGGATTGTTTCCGGGACTTTGGCGGCATTGGTCGTGGCGAGGACAAAGACGACATGTGCTGGCGGTTCCTCGAGGGTTTTGAGGAGCGCGTTCCAAGCGCCGATCGAGAGCATGTGGGCTTCGTCGATGATATACAACTTGTGACTGCCGAGGACGGGGGCACTCGCGACGGTTTCGCGGAGTTCGCGGATATTGTCGACTCCGGTATGCGAAGCGGCATCGATTTCCATCACATCGAGGGATCGGCCATCCGCCATGGCGACGCAGTGCGTGCATGAACCGCAGGGCTCAAAACCTTTTCTGTTCGAACAGTTGAGTGCTTTGGCGAAAAGCCTCGCGAGCGTCGTCTTGCCGGTGCCGCGCGGTCCGGTGAAGAGATACGCGTGCGCGAGTTTTCCTGTGGCGAGGCTCTGCGTGAGGACGGTAACAGCAGTGTCTTGGCCGATGACGTCTTTGAATTGGAGGGGGCGGTATTTCCGGTAAAAGGTTTCGGACATAGGCATCGGGATAGGAGGGCGGTGACTCTTATTATACCGGTTCTCCTCCGGCGAAACAAAACCCCGCCAAGGAGGCGGGGCGAGGGAGCTCGGAGGATTCTATTTCTTGAAGACGAAGAGTTTGTAGCCGACGAAATTCCAGACGAGCGAAGCGCCGGTTGCAAAGAGCTTGGCGACATTGGCCCAGAGCTGATCGCCGACGCCAAACGGTGCCGGGATGAGGGTGGTAATTCCGGTGAGAATAGTCCCGTTGATGACGATGCCGATCACCGATACGACAAAGAACTGCGAGAACTGGAGTGTAGCTTTCTTGTCCTCGAGCCCGGCCGCGGCCTCTTTGAAGGTCCAGCGCTTGTTCATGTAGTAGCTGTTCACGACAGCGACCGAAAATGAGATGCAGTTCAGGAGGAATAGCATCGGCCCGGAATTCACGCTTGTCACGTACATCAAGATGTTCAGGATGAGAAAATCGATCCCGGTATTCACTCCGCCGACGATGATGAATTTGGAGAACTGCTTGACGGTGCGCGCGACCCATTCTTTCGAGAAGCGGGCGACCTCGGGATTCGGCACGGGATTGATGTCCATAGTTGAATGCTTGTAAATTTGATACCTCGTCTAGCGCCCCTCGGCGATTTCCTTTTCGATCGCCTCCATATCCTTTACCCAGGCATCGAGCGGGGAGAGATTGGCGTTCGCAGTGGCGTCGGGGAGATTCGGTTCGGCGGAGACTTCTTCCGTCGGCTTGGGTTCGGCGAGTTCTTTCTTCCAGTCGGCGTTCAGATGTCGCTCGCTCGCGCGTTTGACGACGGGAGCCGGAGCTCCAAGCGCGCCTTTCTGGAGGATGTTCTCGATCGCGACCCAGGAAGCAGAGAGATCGCGCGGGAGCGTGACGGCAACCTCGTCGCCGGGCTCGGCACGGAAATAGGTGATGGAGGCGAGGAGGACGCGGTACGGTTCGCCATCGACGACGATATGATAGTTGCCGCTTTCGTCCTGGCTGACGATGCCAATCGCGTGACGGCGCTCGATCGGTCCGATCTGCTTGTAGATGAACGAGCCGTCCGTCGTGATCGTGAGCTTTAGCATGTCGCCCTCGACCAGCTTTGACTTGGAGGCATAGTTAGCTGGGACGGGGTACTGCTTGCCATCGGTGCCGAGCATGATTTGTCCATCGAAAGTACCCTCGACGACCGTGCCCATGGCATCATCGTCAGACTTCTTTGGACGTCCGGTTTTCTTCTTTCCCTCGATCTGGAGGAGCATCGCCTTGGCACCCTGGATGGTGCGTTCGGCATTCATGATCATGTCTCGGAGCGCCTGAATCTTGGCGCCATTGTCCGGCGTCGACTGGAAATTTGGATCAGTAGAAGAGTCTGACATAGAAGTTTATTTTTTTCTGTATTTTTCAGGAAACTTTCTTTTGGGTTTTCCTGTAGAAAATTATACAAGACATATTTGTCAATAGCAAACAAGGTCGGATATAAGGGATAATCCAAGTACCCGCCAGGACCCCACGACTCTTGACAAAATATGGTAATATGCGTTAATATGAGGCGTTCTCAGAAATGCTAATTATCGCTGTTTTTTTATGGCTGAAAGAAGGAAGGCAATCGATTCCGTCCGCTTGTCAAGCACCCGCACCGCGGAGGAGCTTTTGGGTGCCCTTTTGTCGTCTTTTCCAGAGCGCTCCGGGGTTATCACGCGTGAACGTTTTGGCGTTGTCGACGGCACGGAGAAAACGCTTGAAGAAATTGGCCAGGCGCATGGCATTACCCGCGAGCGCGTCCGCCAGATTGTCGATGTCATCATGAAGCGCATCAAGGAGGTCATGGCTCGCGAGACGGATCATGTCCTGGTGCGCCGCGTGATCGACACGGTGAAGAATCATGGCGGGATCATGGCGATTGATGATTTACTCGAAGTGATCGCGAATAGCAAGGTCTCCGAAAAGAAGGCGCTCGCCGCACTGCTCCCGGCCTTTCCTGGGATCAAGATTGGCAAGGAAACTCCGAAGCGGAAGACGATCGTCACGACGGACGGCTTCTCGATGTCGGACTGGGAAAAGCTTGTGTCTGCTACGATCGGACTCCTCCAGGAGGCGAACGATGTGCAGTCGCTCGAGGATCTCTATGCACTTTATGTGAAGCAGTCAGAGCGCGCTGATCTCTCCAAGGAGATGTTTGAGTCGCTGCTCGCCCCTTCGGCCGAGATCGAGAAGAATGCTTTCGGCCGTTACGGGTTGTCGCATTGGAGCGCGGTGCGTCCGCGTGGCACTCGAGAGCGCGCCCACCTCATCCTCCAGGTAATGAAGAAGCCGCTCCATTTCCGCGAGATCGCTCGCCTCATCGATGAACACGGTCTCTACAAGTCTGGAAAAAAGACGCATCCGCAGACGGTTCACAATGAACTCATTAAGGACAAACGTTTTGTCTTGGTCGGCCGTGGTACCTATGCACTTTCTGATTGGGGCTTTCGTCCCGGCACGGTGCGCGAGGTGCTGAAGTCGATACTCAAAGAGCACGAAGAGCCGATGACGCGCGAAGACTTGCTCAAGGCGGTCATGAAAGTCCGTCAGGTGAAGCGCTCGACCGTCATCATCAACCTGAATAGCTTCTTTACGAAGGTGGGTAAAAATATTTATTCCGTTTCTGATGAGAAAAAGTAAGGAAGTCCTCCCGATTTCTCGCCCCGCCGCTGGCGGGGTTTTTCGTGAATGAAAGTGAGGGCAAATGGCTTTTGGAGATTTTGCTCCCGATAGAAAACTCTCTATACTATCTATATAGAGTGGAGACAACGCTCTCCGTAATGAATGGCATCACCGCATGTTCGAACTTTTTCACAACATGGCCACCATCGCTTCGGTTGCAGGCGATGTCTGGTACTACATCATTCCGTTCGTGTTCTATCCGATTTTCATGCTGCTCTGGGTCGACAGCCGGAATGAGATTTTTGGCTCGAAGATCGAATGGGTGCTCCTCGAGATCATCCCGCCCAAAGAGCTCGAAAAGAGCCCGCATCCCATGGAGCTCATTTATTCCGGATTTGGCGGCGTGATCAAGAGTCCGAGCACCTTCGAGGAATACGTCGTCGGGGAGTACCCGGCTAAGTTCTGCCTCGAGCTCGTTTCGACCGAGGGCAAGGTCCACATGTACATTCGGACGCAGAAGTCCTTTCGCAACCTTGTGGAGGCGCATTTCTATGCGCAGTATCCGAACGTCGAGATTGTGGAGGCCGAGGATTATACCAAACAGGTGCCGCGGACACTCCCAAACAAGGACTGGGATCTCTGGGGGACTGAATTCAAGCTCTTCAAGCCGGACCTCTACCCGATCCGTACCTATAAGTTTTTCGAGGAATCCGTGACGGGGAAGATGCTTGATCCTTTGGCGGGGCTCATCGAGACGATGGGCAAGCTGGGGCCCGGTCAGCACCTGTGGCTGCAGTTTCTCGTGACGCCAGTGAAAGAGGACTGGGGACCGAAGAAAGGCCAGGCGACCATCGAGGAATTTCTCGGTCATGAGGAAGTTGCCGGACCGGGGATACTCGCACGCGTCTGGCATGACCTCGGCGATATCTTTCGCAACCTGTTCTCGGGACTCATGGGGCATGAACTGACGTGGACGAGTCTCGCCGAAGCGGCCAAGGGCGAGGAGCAGCCGGTCGAGTTCCGGCTCACGCCTGGCCAAAAGGACATCTTGAAAGCACTCGAGAGCAATATCGGAAAGCCGATGTTCAAGATCAAGATGCGCCATGTCTATCTCGGGAGAAAAGAACATTTTTCAAAGGCGACCGGCGTGTCGGCCTTTATCGGCGCGATCAAGCAATTCAACGATATCAGTCTGAACAGCATGGTGCCGGACGATCTCTCCAAGACCTATGCGGCCTATATCATGGTCGATCAGCGTACCCGTTATCGCCAGCGCCGGTTGTTCCGCCGCTACATCACGCGAGACTCCGAGCCGGGGGAGAACTGTTTCCTGTTTTCATCCGAGGAGCTCGCGACGGTGTTTCATCTCCCGGATATGCAGGTGCTCGCTCCGTCGCTTACGCGCGTCATGACCAAGCGCGGTGGCGCGCCCAACAATTTGCCGGTACAATGATGAGCACTCTCGTTCGTCTCTCTCCCGACCGTTTTCCATTTTCCCTAAAGATCAACGTATCTTATGCCCGAGCTCGATAACAACCCGATTACCGTTTTTGCCAAGACTAATTTCCGCAATCAGGAGCGGGTCTTTGGTATCAAGGCCGATGATCGGCGGCGGCACATGTATGTCATCGGGAAGACGGGTATGGGCAAGACGAATCTCCTCGAGAATCTCGCCATCCAGGACATCCAGCAGGGGCACGGTATCTGTTTCATCGACCCGCACGGCGACGTTGCGCTGAAGCTCATCAAAGCGATTCCGCCGGAACGCATCAACGACGTCATCTATTTCGATCCGGCGGATCAGGCGTTTCCGATCGCCTTTAACGTGCTCGAACAGGTCGGTCCGGACCAACGTTCGCTCGTTGCCTCCGGCCTCGTCGGCGTGTTCAAGAAAATCTGGGCCGACTCTTGGGGGCCGCGGCTCGAATACATCCTCCGGAATGCCATCCTCGCGCTGCTCGAGTATCCGGGCTCGACGCTCCTCGGCGTGATGCGTATCCTCGTCGACAAAAGCTACCGCGAGCGCGTCATGGAAAAGGTGACCGATCCGGTGGTGAAGCAGTTCTGGACGGTGGAATTCGCCGGCTGGAACGAGCGGACGCTCCAAGAAGTCATCTCGCCGATCCAGAACAAGGTCGGACAATTTACCTCGAACAGTCTCATCCGCAACATCATCGGCCAGCCGACGAGCGCTTTTGATGTGCGGAAAATCATGGATGAGAAGAAGATCCTCATCATGAATCTCGCTAAAGGAAAGATCGGTGAAGACTCGAGCGCTCTCCTCGGCGCCATGATGATCACCAAGATCCAGCTCGCGGCGATGGGCCGGGTCGATACGCCAGAAGAGGAGCGCAAAGACTTCTATCTCTACGTCGACGAGTTCCAGAACTTCGCAACCGATTCGTTTGCCAACATCCTCTCTGAGGCCCGTAAATACCGTCTCTCGCTCATCCTCGCCAATCAGTACATCACCCAGCTTGAGGAAAAGGTGCGCGATGCGATATTCGGCAATGCCGGGACGCTCATCTCGTTCCGGGTCGGTGCAGCGGATGCTGAATTCTTGGAAAAAGAGTTCGAGCCGGTGTTCATGATGAACGATATCGTCAATTTGCCGAAGTACAACATCTATCTGAAGCTCATGATCGATGGTATCGCCGGTGATGCGTTTTCTGCGACCACCTTGCCGCCGATTCTCATCGAGACGCCGGGTATCAATGATAAGGTAGTCGCTGTCACCCGCGAACGTTATGCGTCATCTCAGGAAGAGGTCGAGGAGAAAATCCGCCGCTGGACCGGGATGCTGACGGACGAAGAGAAGCAGGCGCTTCGTACGCCGGTCTCTGCCACGGCTGCGCGTCCAGCGCCTCGTACTACGGCGCCTCAGTCGCGAGAACGCGTACCGAGCCATGGCAAAGAAGCGATCATAAAGCGTGAACGTATAGACTCAGAGCCGCGTCCAAAACCGGCGTCGCGGCCGATTGCACCGAAACCGATCGCGGTGAAATTACCGGAACCAGAGAAGGTTGCTCATCCGGAGCCTGTCGTGTCAGTTGAGCCGGCCCCAGTCATCGAGCCGGTTGCCGAACCCGGCCCTGCTCCGGTCGCGCCTGCTCCTGTGACGAAGAAGCCCGTTCCTACCCGGGCGCGTGCCCCAAGGCCGGAAGTCGTTCCTGAAGTGACAACGATGGAAGAGACAGCAGCGCTCCTCGAGACTGAGCCGCCAGTGACTGTCCCAGAAAAGGTTCTCTACCCGGCAGTCTGTGCGACTTGCGGCATCGATATCGAGGTGCCGTTTGCGCCGGACGCATCGCGACCGACATTCTGCAAAGACTGCCTCCGGGACTATCAGCGGGCGGTAGCGCGCGAGCGCAATCAGCTCGCCGCCGAGTCACAGCAACCCGCTCCCGCCCATCGCGAAACGGAGCGTCGGCCGAGGGAGGATCGGAAACGCACATCCGAACTGCGGGCGTATGCCCCGAACGAGCAGCCGATGAAATTGTCTCAGGCGCAGCATATCGAACCCAAGAAATTCAAGGCCCTCCGAAGGAAACCGGACATCAATGTGAGCGCCGTACGAGCGCTCATCGATGGCGCACGCCAGACGAAAGATACCGAGGCTTGATTTTCGCTCGCTTTCTGATACGCTGTCTGGACGTTTGTGCCGGGCGTTCTTTTCCTGTCTTGCGCGGCGCCCAGTATCCGTCGAAAGATCATGCCAGAAAAAAAACCTGAAAAAATCGCCGTCCTTGTATCGGGCGGCGTCGATAGCTCGGTCGCGCTTGCGCTTCTCAAAGAAGCGGGTTTCGATGTGACCGCGTTCTATATCAAGATCTGGCTCGAGGACGAGCTCGCGTTTCTCGGGGACTGTCCGTGGGAAGAAGACCTCGCGTATGTCCGGGCAGTGACTGAAAAACTCGGGGTGCCGCTTGAGATTGTGCCGCTTCAGAAGGAATACTGGGAACGCGTTGTCGCGGAGGCGATCAGCGAAGTGAAAGCCGGCCGCACGCCGAATCCCGACATGCTGTGTAATGCCCGGATCAAGTTCGGCGCGTTCTGGGATGCGGTCGGCAGCGAATATACAAAGGTTGCAACCGGACACTACGCACAGGTCGAAGAGAAAAGCGGAAAGTTTTTCTTGAAAAAAACGCCGGACGCCGTGAAAGACCAGACCTACTTCCTCTCGCAGCTTTCCCGAAAGCAGCTTTCCCGGGCCTTGTTTCCGATCGGCGAGTACGCAAAGCCTGAAGTCCGTGCGCTGGCTGAAAAGTTCGCGCTCCCCAATGCGAAACGCAAGGACAGTCAGGGCATTTGTTTTCTGGGCAAGATCCCGTTCGACGAATTTCTCTGGCATCATCTCGGGACGAAACGGGGACCGCTCGTCGAATTCGAGACCGGAAAGACGCTCGGCGAACATGACGGATTCTGGTATTTCACGATCGGTCAGCGGGAGGGCATTGGACTGTCGGGCGGACCGTGGTATGTGGTCGGGAAGGATGCGCAGGCTAATACGGTTTTTATTTCGCACGCGGAGCATCGGAGCGAGCGTGCCCGGGACACGTTCGTCGTCCGCGATTTGAACTGGTTCAATGAAAGGCCGGAGGATGGCACAGCGCTTTCCGTGAAGCTCCGTCACGGACCGAAAGAGCACCAGGCGAGAGTCCAGTGGCTAGATCAGGATTTACTCGAGGTTCGGCTCGAAGAAAAAGACTCGGGCCTCGCGAGTGGCCAATATGCCGTCTTCTATTCTGGTGAGTATTGTTTGGGCGGGGGAATAATCAGCGCGTAGATAACATTTATGCTGATTCGTCGAGACCGGATAGCATTCTTCGAACGGCAGATCATGGATTTTTTCCGGAAAGCGGGCCGGGCCGAACTGCCATGGCGGAAAAGGGGGATCACCGCCTATGAGGTCTGGGTGTCGGAAATCATGCTGCAGCAGACTCAGGTGTCGCGCGTGATCTTGTATTATGAGCGTTTCCTCGAGCGGTTCCCGACGGTTGAGGCGTTAGCTAAGGCGAGCTGGGAGGAATTTCTCCCGTACTATGCCGGCCTCGGCTACTATGCGCGCGGCCGTAACATGCTCCGTGCGGCTCAGGCTATCACTATAGAGCATGGAGGAAAGTTTCCACGCGATGTCGCGATGCTCCAGTCTATTCCCGGCATCGGTCCGTATACGGCGGCGGCGATCATGAGTTTCGCATACGGCGACCGGCACCTCGCTTGGGATACGAATCTCCGGCGGGTCGTCGGGCGGTTTTTTCTCGGGGCAAAACAAGCGCCGATCGATACGGATGCTTTCGAATCGAAGTTCTCGGTCCCGAGGAAGTCCCTGAATGCCGCGCTCATGGATTTCGGGAGCGCTCTCTGTACCGCCCGTCCCAAATGCGCCGCGTGTCCGCTTCACTCGCGCTGCGCGTACTATCGCGATGGCGGTAAACAGGAAAGCAGCCAAAAGCCAAAAGCCAAAAGCGGAAAGCCAAAAGCCGACTGGAGCGAGGCGGAGGCTGTTGTGGTCCTGCATGAGAATCACCGGATGTACTACTCTTCGCTCCGGACGAAATACGCGCCATTTGTCCTGCCGGCGAGCTACAACACGCGTTCTGGCATCAAGGACTATTTTCAAAAGCGCTATGGGCTCACACTCGCTGTCCGTCCGGTACATGACAAGCGGATGGAGAATGGCCGGCCGCGTGTCTTCGTCAATGCCCAGATTCTTCTCGGTACGCCAAAGTTTCGGACCTATCCGGCGGAGGCGGTGCGTCTTGCCTCGGCCTGAGGTAGTTTTCTCACGGCCGGTTCTCCGCTATACTGCTGGTAGCGGGAAATCCCGAATCTTTGCCGAAAAAAAACAATGCAAGTTCGACATCTCAACGTCTACTTCTTTTTCCTGATCATGCTGATCGTAGGGATCACGGCGTTTTTCATTTTTCAGCCGTTTCTGACAGCGATCGTCGCCGCAGCTATCCTTTCGGTGCTTTTCCGGCCTGCGTATCAGTCGCTCCTTCGGATGCTGCCGGGTCGGCCCGGATCAGCCTCGATTATCACCTGCCTCCTCGTCCTCATCATCATCGTGACACCGGTCCTGTCGGTCCTGTCGCTTGCAATCGCTGAAGCAAACCACCTCTACCATGCGATTGCTGAGGAGCGGTCATTCTCTGGTGTTGTTGAAGCGGGGGTAGAGGCAATCCATCAGACCTCGTTCGGCGAAATTGTGTTCAAGGACACGGCCTTCACAACCGAGAGCGTAATGGAAGATATCCGCCAATTTAGCCAGAACGCACTCGGACTCCTGCAGACGGCTTATCAGAGTGTGACTCATTTCGTGTTCTGGGTCTTTGTCATGTTCTTTACGCTGTTCTACTTCCTCATCGATGGCGACCGGGCTTTCCATCGCCTCATGCAATTGTCGCCCCTTAAGACGGAACATGAGACGCTCCTCGCGTCGAAATTCATCTCGATCAGCCGTGCAACGCTGAAGGGGACGCTCGTCGTCGGGGCGATCCAGGGACTCCTCGGCGGCTTGGCATTTTGGATTGTCGGCGTGCCATCGCCAGCGATCTGGGGGCTCCTCATGATTCTGCTCTCCATCATTCCGCTCGTCGGCTCTGCTCTCGTCTGGCTCCCAGTCGGTATCATGCTCCTCCTCATCGGACAGGTCTGGCAGGGAGTATTCCTTCTCATCGTCGGTTTTGGCGTCATTTCACTCATCGACAATATCCTCCGGCCAAAGCTCGTAGGAAAGGATACGCAGATGCATCCCTTGATGGTATTCTTTGCAACTCTCGGCGGAATCTCGCTCTTTGGACTTCCGGGGTTCATCATCGGGCCGATCATCATCTCGCTTTTCATGGCGCTTGGCGAGATCTACTCGATCGAGTTCAAGGGTCAGCTCGCTGAATTCAACAACGACTAAGCTATGCCTCTGTCGTGGCAGACCCTGCCGCTCTCGTTTGACCCGATTGCCGGATATGTCGGCGGTCTGCCGGTGACATGGTACGCCGTCATGTACATCCTCGGTGCGGCATGTTCGGCGTTCTATTTCGTTTCCCTCGGCAAGCGCCGCGGACTTTTGCCGGACGGAGATATCTCGATTGAAGTCATTCTGAGCGTTCTCTGGGGCGTGCTCATCGGCGCCCGGCTCGGGTATGTGTTTTTTTATGGCGGCTCGGAGTTCATGGCCGAGCCCTGGCGCATCATTTCCCCGTATGACTTCGAACTCCGCGAGTGGGTCGGGATCCGGGGGATGAGCTTCCACGGCGGCCTCCTCGGGGGTGCGCTTGGACTCGTCATGTTCACCCGGGAAGGAAATCGGAGTTTTCTTCGCTTCTCTGATCTTTTGGTTCAGACGGTTCCCTTGGCGATTCTCTTCGGGCGCCTAGGAAATTTCTTGAATCATGAGATCCTCGGTCGGGCAACGGGTTCGAATTGGGGGATGTATTTCCCGAACGGCGGGACCGAGCTGCTTCACCCGGTGACTCTGTATGAGGCCGCTGCCGAGGGCCTGGGGCTTTTCATCGTCATGGCGATCGCTTCGCGGTTCATCCAGGTTCCTGGCCGCCTTACGGCGCTCTTCCTCTTTCTCTATGCGGTCGTCCGTTATGTGGCAGAAAACTATCGAGCCATACCTCTCCCAGAGGATATGGTGCTCGGCGCATGGTCTATCGGCCAAGCCCTGTCTTTTGTTATGGTACTTCTCGGACTCGCCGTGCTGCTCTGGCCTCGGAAACGCGTGGTATAATCAGGAAAAGATCTATATATGGAGAAAAAACACGGCATTGCGCTCGCGCTTGGGTTGGCAGTAGTCATCGGTGGACTGGTCTGGTGGGGGATGGCCGAGGAGGGAATGAAAGAAACACTTGATCAGACTGTCACGACCTATTTTTACGGCGAAGAGTGCCCGCATTGCAAGGACGTGAGGAAGTTTCTTGATGAGAATAATATCGAGTCGAAGTTCAGTTTCGTGAAACGTGAGGTGTGGCATGATAGTGGGAACGCATCGCTCATGCGCGAGGCGGCAAACATCTGCGCGCTGAAATCAAACGAGATTGCCGTTCCGTTCGTCTTTTCTGAAGGCAAATGCCTCGTCGGGACCCCGAAAGTGATCGAGTTCTTCAAACAAAAAGCCGGCATCTAAATCGCCATGCGAGAAATCGTACCTCCCAAAGCGAAATCCATATCTTCCGCCAAGATGCTCTTTGACGGCGTGGCTCACGGCCGCGAATACCGTTCGCCGCGGCCGAGCCTTGCCCCGGTGCGTCCAGTGCTCCTGACGCCTGGCATGATTCGCGCCCGGCGACAGCTTGATGCGGTGCTTCTCAAGGAACAGGCGAAGTCGCGGGGTACGCTTTTCGGACTCTGGCGCTATTGGAAGAAGCTGATGCTTTTCCGGCGCGTGTTTGTCCTCTCGCGCCGGGCTGGTCGCCGCTTCAGCGCGTACCTGCCGGAGCCGGGCAATCTTTCGCCGAAGAAGGCGCTCTATGCCTCACTCTTTGCCGGTGTGAGTTTCGGCATGGTGTCGATGTCGGTCATTCAGGATCTGAAAGGAGATGAGGCGAATGCCGGGACAGCGGTAACGGCTCTCCCTGCACCTGAAGAGACCGAGGAAGAAAAGCTCGCCAGAGAGCTCTCGGATGAAAAGAAGAAGTATGATCCGAATGATGATCTGTTCCTGCAGTTCTTCAGCGAGGCTGAAAAAGAGGAGTATCGTGGTCAGATCGAAGAGCTCGTGAAAGGCTATCCGATCGAGGATATGCTCCCATATATCCTGGAAAAAGACCGAATCGTTGCGGCGTTCCTCATCGGCATCGGGAAAAAGGAATCGAACTGGGGGAAACGCGTCCCAGTCCTCGATGGCCAGGACTGTTTCAATTACTGGGGCTACCGAGGGGTGCGCCGGCTCATGGGAACGGGCGGCCACACCTGTTTCAATAGCCGCAAGGATGCCGTCGATACCGTCGCGCTCCGCATTGAGTCCCTCATCTACTCATCCAAGATCGATACGCCGGCAAAAATGATCATCTGGAAATGCGGCTATAGCTGTGACGGTCACAGCCGAGAGAGCGTGAAAAAGTGGATTTCTGACGTTGATATGTACTTCAAAGAGCTCAATCAGTCCGAAGGAGGCCCGATAGAGTAGGGTTGACTTTCAGTAGATTATATTGTCTGAAATAGTCTGCCGCGATCGGCAGATTTTTGCTTTATAAAAGGCATTTTTTGCCTTATTTGTGGAAAAAATGCTTTGACCGAGGGGGTAAAAAATGCTATCCTCAGGCTTGCGTCCCAAAAGGATTTCCCTCCGCTGGACGCGTAATTCAGGACAAAATTTACCCAGCATGAATCTCCACTCAGCCATTCGGAAAAAGACCGAAAAACGCCAGTTTTTTCGTTCCTGCCAAGCGCTGGGCCTCCTCGGGATGCTTTCGCTCGCCCTTGGGACGGCCGATCAAGTTTCGAGCGATTCTGGGACGGCTACAGCTACCGACGACCCTTTATCTCGAGTGAGCCTCTGTGATTGGCAGCGCGACTACGATTTTTTCACGGGGGCCAAGAAAACTGAAAAAGCCGAGTCCTCCATCCCTTGTGAGGAGGCATTTGCCAAGCTCGCGCAGCCAAAGGCCGAGGCCCTGGCGGATACCTCTCTCGCTTCGGAGAAGAATGAAAAGGCGCTTTTTGAGGCAGAGCTCCGCTCTATTGTTTCGGGCTACCCGATCGAGGTGATGGTGCCGACGATCGCCGAGTATGACCGGGAAATAGCTGCTCTCATCATCGGTATCGGGAAAAAGGAATCGAATTGGGGCAAGCGTGTTCCGCGTACCGATTCCGGCGAGGACTGCTTCAACTACTGGGGCTACAAGGGCGCTGGTGCTCGTGGCGTCGCCATGGGCCACGGCTGTTTCGGCGAACCAGCCGAAGCGGTGCATGCGATCGGTAATCGGCTCCAAGAACTCGTCCGTCTCCGGAAAACGAGCGAGCCTGCCAATATGACAATCTGGAAATGCGGTTCATCGTGCGCGACCCACTCGCCGGAAAGCGTCCGTAAGTGGATTTCTGACGTCGATCTGTACTATCGCGAGATCGCGAGACGATAGCGTTTCAGTTTTCGTTTGCCTCGCCCTCGGGTATACTGGAGGCAAACACATATGCTGACACACTGGCTTACTTTCGCGCTCGCGGGCTATTTCTTCAATGCGGTTACGGCGCTTTTCGATAAATTCCTCCTCGCCGGCCGGATCAAAGAGCCGGTCGTCTACGCTTTCTTCGTCTCGGTCCTCTCGCTGTTCGCGGTTGTCCTCGTTCCGTTCGGCTATCAGCCGATTCCGTGGCAGACCGCGGTCGTGTTCGTGATCTCCGGCGTGCTGTTTCTCTACGGGCTCGTCGCGTTCTACAATGCCGTAAAGCGGAGCGAAATCAGCCGCGTCGCACCGCTCGTTGGCATTACGATTTCGGTCATTGCTGGCGTTGCGTCCTTCGGCTATGGACCCGCAGCGAGCCTGTCATTTTCGCCAGGGCATTTGTTTTCGCTTCTTCTCCTTCTTACGGGTGCCTTTCTCATCGCATTTGACCTCCCGCTGAAAAAGAACGATGCGCTGATGAAGTCGACGCTTCTCGCGGGCGCGCTCATGGCACTATCGCTTCTTTTTCTGAAGGCGGGGTATCGCAACAATGTGGATTTCGTGAACGGACTCCTCTGGTCGCGGCTCGGCTTCATCGTCGGCGGCTTCAGTCTCTTCATCATTCCGGAATACCGGCAGGCCATCCTCTCGAACACGCGCGGCTTGTCTTCATCGAACCGGCGCGATGTTGCGACTGGAGCACTCTTTATCCTGAACAAGGTGTTCGGGGCGGCGGCTTCTTTTTTTCTGACGTACGCGACGTTTCTCGGCCCGGTCACGTTTATTCAGGCGCTGAACGGCGTTCAGTACGCATTCGTGCTTCTCCTCGCGATTCCGCTCGCGATTCGTTTTCCGCGGGTCTTTGAGGAAAAGCTGTATTTCTGGGACTGGTTTCAAAAAGGCATCGCCGTCATTCTCATTGGACTCGGCATGTGGCTCGCGGTGACGCAGGGTGTCGATTTCCTTTTCCTCTAATTCTCTCCTATGTCTTTTCGAGAATCTGGCTGGTTCAGCGTTCTGAAACTCATCGGGTATACGTTCGGAGGGATCGTGGCATTTGCGCTCGCGCTCTTCGCGTATTTCAATCTGCCTGGTCCGGCGCCCCGCGAGGATGTCCATCTCGGCATGACATTCTCCTCGCGCTATGCGACGGACCTCGGCCTCGATTGGCGCGAAACCTATCTCGCACTTTTGAATGAGGCGAAGGTGAAGAAACTCCGCATCCCGGTCTATTGGGATCTCGCCGAGCGTGCGCCGGGCGAACGTGACTATGCGGATGTCGATTGGCAGCTGGATGAGGCTGAGCGCGCCGGGGCGAGCGTTATACTCTCGATCGGGCAAAGGGTGCCACGCTGGCCCGAGTGCCATATTCCTTCCTGGGCGAAAGATCGATCCGAGGCAGAGCGTCAGGATGCTCTGAAGTCATTTATGAAAGAGACGGTTGAACGCTATCGGGGCCGGAGCGTCGTCACGACGTGGCAGGTAGAGAATGAGCCATTCCTCGTATTTTTCGGCGAGTGTCCGCCGCTTGACGTGGATTTTCTCGAGGAGGAAGTCGCGCTCGTGAAGTCGCTCGATCAGGTCGCGAAGCGCCCGGTGCTGCTTACCGATTCAGGCGAGCTTTCGGTCTGGTACCGCGCGGCCGGCCGGGGCGATATGTTCGGAACGACGATGTACCGGATGATCTACAAAGGCGGCTGGGGCTATGTGACGTATCCGATCGGACCGAACTTCTTCCGCGCGAAAGAGAAACTCGTGAGACTCCTCACCGATCAGGAACATTTTTCGGTCATCGAGCTTCAAGCCGAGCCATGGGCGAGCGGCTGGGTAGCAAACGTCCCGCTCGAAGAGCAGTTCATCACCATGAACGAGAGCCTCCTGGAGGAGAACGTCACTTATGCGCGCCGCGTCGGTTTCGAGGATATCTACCTCTGGGGCGGCGAGTGGTGGTACTGGCTCAAAGTAAAAAAGGATTATCCAGCGGTCTGGGAGAAAGGCAAAGAGCTTTTCCTCCAGTACCCATAGCGTCCCATGATCCTTATCCTCGACAATCTCCGGAGCGCCTACAATGTCGGGGCGCTTTTCCGTACAGCCGATGGTGCGGGGGTGACCCATGTCTATCTGGTCGGCATTACACCGGCACCAGCGAGGTCGAATCAGCTCTATGAGACGAGTGCCCAGAAGACGCTGGCTAAGACGGCGCTCGGGGCGGAGCGCTCGATACCGTGGACGAGCGTGAAGTCATTTGCAAGGCTCGCCAGACGGCTCCGGTCAGATGGCTATGAGCTCGTCGCGCTGGAGGAGGGGGAGGGCATCGCTGCGATAGACTATCGCGATTGGCGGCCGAACAAAAGAAAAATTCCAGCGCTTGTCGTCGGGAACGAGGTCGATGGAATTGGGAAAAAGACGCTCGTACTCGTAGACGCGATCATCCGGCTCCCGATGCGCGGCATGAAGAACTCGCTCAATGTTTCGGTGGCGGGCAGTATTGCGCTCTATCATCTGTCGGCTACAATGGAGAAGCCCGAAATCAAATAAATACCGTTTCCGAAATGAAAAAGTCTGCTACGAAAGATAAAAAGATCGCCATCTTTGACATCGATGGAACTATCTTCCGGAAAAATCTGCACTTTGAGCTCATCAACGAGCTGTCGTGGCTCAAAGTATTTCCGAATGCCGTCCGCCGCGAACTGACGGAAGTCTATAGCGGCTGGCTCGAACACTCGGGCACGTACGAGGACTACCGCAAAGCGATCGTCCGCATCTACGCTGAGCACATCAGGGGTGTCTCTGAGGCGGCCGTGCGCGAGGCGGCGCACATCGTCGTGCCGTTTCATGCCAGGCGCACCTACCTCTTTTCGGAGGCGCTCATCAAAGAGCTCCGCGACAAGGGCTACCATCTCCTCGCCATCTCCGGGTCGCCGATCGAGATCGTCGAGGAGTATAATGAACATTATCTCCACTTCGATCGTGTCTTCGGGAGCATCTACTCCAAGGACGACAAGGGGATATATACGGGCGAGGCCGAGTTCGAGCCGTCGCGGAACAAGGGCGAAGTACTGCAGCAGTACGTCTACGAACACGGGCTTACCCTTGAGGATTCGTACGCGATTGGCGATACCGAGAGCGATGCGAGCATCCTCCGCATGGTGACACATCCGATTGCTTTCAATCCCAACCAGAACCTGAAAAAGGTGGCGGACGAGGAGGGTTGGCGTATCGTCATCGAGAAGAAAGACGTCGTTTACGAAATAGCGAAGAAGAAATAACCTATGGCCTTCAATCTCAATACGTGGCTCGATAATTTCCTCCGGAAGACGCTGTGGCTCTGGCTGCCGTTCTACGC
>CAZTYU010000022.1:0-13680 GCA_964617535.1 uncultured Bdellovibrionales bacterium
GGCGCATGCAGGGAAATTAAATTAAATTTATGGATGCGAACACATTGGAGCAGGCTCCGGCTAGCACAATGACGATCCGGGAGCATTACATTGGACAGATCATCGCCGGGATGGCGGCGGGGCCGTTCTGGAATGACAACGTGCAGGACGGAGAAAGTATGCTGGAGGCTCGGAGATCGTTCGCCAGAGCGGCTATCGCCACCGTGGACACACTGCTTGAGGAGATGAAGAAGTGAGTGCACCTCCTCCCATCCGGCTTTGCTGCGGAAAAGCTCATTGGGGACAAGCGTGCGCTGTGGTGCTCTCCTTGCGCCTACAACACATGCCACTGGCAGGCGGACAGATGCTCCGAAACAGGGCGCCACTTTTTTAGGCTTGAGTGCAATGGGTCGGAAATGTGGGAATTACCCAGTGAGAAGAAATGCCCGGACTGCGGAAAGAACATCGTGACAATATGAGAACAAAAACACTGGTTGGATTGATTTTGTTTTGCTGGGTTTCGTTGACCATGTTCTGGATGGCGGCTTTGGCGGTGTTGGCGGCGCCATTGTCTCAGAAGGGGCGGGTGAAGCTGGCGTTTGATCCTGTTCCTGGCAACCCAAAGGGGACTTACCATGTCATCTACGGGTCTACCAACCCAGTCCACATGGTTGGGACGAACAAGATCTTTGCGCCGGTAAAAGTGATGATGACCATGACCAATGTCGTGGCGCTCTCCAACCTTTACACCACCACATGGTATTTCTTTGTGGAGGCCCGATACTCCAATCAGGTGTCTCTGCCATCTCCGGTCCTCCAGGTCTGGCTGTTGGAGCCGGTCAAAGGGATGGTGGTGAAGGAGCAATATCCATCTACTTACAAGATCCCGGCCCCCGTAGAATAGATCTATTATGAAGTTGACGGAAACGCAAGTGTTGGCCTCCCTGGTCCGGGAGTCTTTCTATGATTTTGTTTTGGAGTTCTGGAGCACGATCATCGCTGACCCGCCTCAGCTCAATTGGCATGTCCGTTTGATGTGTGACGAGTTGCAGGAGGCTGCTGAACGAGTCTTCAAGAATCAGCCTCGCAAACACGACATTCTGATCAATGTCCCTCCTGGTTCCACCAAATCCACCATTTGCAGTCAGATGTTTCCGGCCTGGGTGTGGACACGCATGCCGTCCGCTAAATTCATTTGTGTGTCTTACGCCCATCAAGTGGCGCTCAAGGATTCGTTGAAAACCCGTGACATTGTGGAGAGCGAACTTTACCAAAAATGCTTTCCAGAGGTTCGCTTGCGTGCGGACGAGAACATGAAGCCGCTTTTCTCGAACACACGGAAAGGATTTCGTTTGTCGGCGGGCATTGGGGGCGCCGTCACTGGATACCACGGACATTTTCTGATCATTGACGATCCGATCAACCCACAAGAGGCGTCTTCGGATGCTGAACTTCGATCGGTGAACCAGTGGATGGAGGGGACCATTCCGTCCCGAAGAATCAACAAGCAGGTTGCTGTCACAATATTGATTCAGCAACGTTTGCACCAAGCTGATCCTTCGGGTGAGATGTTGAGCAGAACGAAAGGGGCGGGGCTGCGGCACATCTGCCTTCCTGGCGAGTTGACGGAAGACGTGGCGCCACCGGAACTTGCCGCAAGGTATGTCGATGGATTGCTGGACCCTGTTCGACTTCCTCGCTCAGTGTTGGACGCGATCCATCAAGAACTGGGGGACTACGGTTACGCTTCTCAGGTTCTTCAATCCCCCATTCCTGCGGGAGGTGGTCAATTCAACCTTAACAAACTCCAATTGGAGGACGAATGTGAGGTTGAGATTGTCCGCACAGCACGGTCTTGGGACAAAGCCGGAACAGACCAGGGAGGGGCTTACTCGGTTGGGGCTTTGATGGGGGTGGACAAGAATGGGGAGTATTGGATCCTGGACGTGGTGCGCGGCCGGTGGAACGCCACCAAGCGGGAAATGAAGATTCGCTATGTCGCGGAAGAGGATGGGGTAGATATTCCGATTTTGCTAGAAATTGAGGGTGGGTCCGGTGGAAAGGAGTCCGGTGAGGCTACGGTGCGAAACTTGGCAGGGTATCGCGTCATCGCCTATCACCCTACCGGCGACAAAGAGACGAGGGCCTACCCACTCTCCACTCAAGTTGGAGCTGGAAACGTTCATGTGCTGAAACGCGACTGGCTCAAGGATCTTTTGGAGGAAATGCGGTTTTTTCCTAAATCAAAATATAAAGATCAGGTCGATGCTTTGTCAGGGGCATTCAACTACCTTTCCAAAAAACGCATTCGCATTGGTGGTTGGAAAATGAAGAAATACTGACATAATACGGAAAATGCTAAGCACTGTTTTCAAAACTGGACCCGGACTCTTCTGCGTGAACTCGAATGCTGCGGAAGCGACGGTTCCGGACGGAACGGTTCGCGTTTACATGGCGAGCATCGAGGCTTACGACATGCCAAAGGGGGACAAGGACTGTGAGAATCTGCATTTCACGCTGTTGGTAGCGATGGCGGAAGGAAACCCCCAACTTGCCCGAGCCTTGCTTACGTTGTCCGCAGCCATTGAACAGAATCGAAAGCGCCTCCAGGCAATCCTAAAATAGATTTATGAAAAAAATGCAGTTAGCAATGATGGCCTCTTTGGCAGCCATTGGTCTGCCGTTTGGAGGGAAGGCAGTCGAATACAGCCCTGAGTCCTTGGCCAGACTTTCATCCCCCTCGCCTCCCAGGATGGGCAAGCGTGGCGGCAAGAAGGGTGGAAAGGGGGGCCGTTGTCGGATGGACACAGGAACCTCAGATGGTTCCATGGACAACAAGATGTTGGTTGGGGCGCGATCTTCCCGGCGCCAGTCGCGATGGTTTCGGAAGTGGGCTGTGCTGCAAAAGGTGTAGCTCGCTTCTCTTCCACAAACCCCACTCCTGCCAGGGTGGGGTTTTTTCTTTGAAGACAACTTGCGGGTCTGCTGATACGTTCCCAGGCATGAAACTTTCACAGATGATTCACAATGCCTTGATGACAACTCGCCAGGAGTGGCTTCAAAGGACGTTTGGAAACGGAACGAAGGACGTTGAAAAGGAGTGCGGCCATCCCATAGAGGTTGGGACGGATGACTGCTTTACAGCTTTCACTCGCGGGGACATCGCCAACCGAATTATTTCCATTTACCCAGATGAATGCTGGGGCGAAAACCCGGAAGTCTACGAAACGGAAAAGGAGGAGGAAACTGAGTTTGAAAAAGCCTGGGAGGAGATTCAAACAAAATTCAATTTGTATTCTTACTTGCACCGAGCCGATGTGCTGAGTGGGATTGGGAGGTTTGGGATTCTGCTTCTTGGGTTTGATGGGTCCGCTGATCTGGCGCAACCTGTCTCTCCGGGGGCTCACAAACTGCTGTATGTCCGGCCGTTTGAAGAGAAGTTTGTGCGGGTGGCAACGTTCGAGACGAACTTGTCCAATCCTCGATTTGGCCAGCCCTTAACGTATTCCATCACGTTCCAGGAGGCTAGTGTTTCTGGGGCCACTCCGATGCCGTCTCAGCAGATGACGGTCCACTGGACCCGAGTAATTCATTTTGCAGACAACCGGACCAACTCGGACATTTACGGATTGCCTCGATTGGAGAAGGTTTACAATCGCGTGATCGATTTGAAAAAAGTGGCGGGCGGAGCGGGAGAGATGTTCTGGAAGGGTGGCTTTCCTGGCCTGTCCGTGGAGAGCATCCCGGTTGACGGAGGCGATGTGGACTTTGATGAAGAAGCCACTAAAGAGCAGATGCAGGCTTACATGAACGGAATGCAGCGATACATCGCCACGGTCGGCATGTCCGTCAAGTCGCTCGCCATCCAGATTGCGGACCCCCGGCCGCACATGGAGGTGCAGATTCGTCTGATCGCCATCGCCACTGGCATCCCTTGGCGAATTCTCATGGGTGTGGAAGTCGGCCAGCTTGCATCGGAACAGGACATGCGGGCGTGGAACCGGCGCCTAAAGAAGCGCCGGGAGCAGTATATCAATCCATTCATTTTGCATCCGCTCATTGACCGTCTTGTTGAGTTTGGCGTGCTTCCGAAACCTGCCGAGGTGAAGGTTCATTGGCCGGATCTCAACTCTCCAACGGATGCTGACAAAGCGGCCGTTTCAGAAAAGATCACGAATGCCTTGGCCAAGTATGTGCAGAGTGGGGTGGACCTGATGATCCCTCCTTTCTACTTCTTGACACTGGTTGCCGGGCTGTCGGACGACGAGGCCACTGCCTGCATCGAGGCTGCGAAGAACAAGGGGGCGGATGGATTGGACCTAACCCCCAAGCCGGTTCCCACCACAAACCCAACTGGGAGCAATATGCCCCCGCGAGGAAAGAATGCTTAATCCGTTTACTCTGGAACTTCTCAGGCGAAAGGGGACTTCTAATCCCCTTCGCCTGGATCCTACTCGAACAGGACTCATTCGAGATGCGTTTCGCAATGAGATGCGCTCTCGTTTTGCGGAGTTTCAGTCTCGTTTGGAGCTATATCTTTCTACAAATCCGGGACTGCTGTTCTCTTACGGATCTGATCCAATTGGGGACCCTTTCGCTCAAAGAATCCACACCACTGACGCAGAAAAGTTGGAAGAATTCGATGATTGGTATAAGCAGACTGTCGAGGAAACCTTGTTGCAGAACAAGCAGGAGCAGGCAAACAATGATTGGATCTATTTCTACCTTGCTCTTGCCTATGATGCAGGGGTGAGAAATGCGACAGTGGGCGCCAATGGTGAGGACTACCTGGACGTGGCTCTTCCGATTTTCCGGTCAATGCCTTCTGTGCAGGAGGACCGCCGCAACACTCTGGCGCTGTTGACCTCCCGGACCCGTGGTGTGCTTGTGGCTATTGGCGCTGCTCTCGGTGCTTCGTTGCTTGATTCGTTGAGCAAGGGCATGTTGTCCAAGTCCAGCATTGAAGATATTCGACAGCAGATGCTTGAGGAGGCAAAAGCGATCGAGAAGAAGCGGGCAAACGCAATGGTGGAGTCGGAAGTAATCCGAGCACATGCGGAGGCCCAACTAGATGCTTTCCAAAATAGCGGAGTGACTGATTTAAAAATTTTGGTGGAATGGACGACGGCAGGAGATAATAGGGTGTGCCCATTGTGTGAGGCAAAGGCTGGAACGGTTTATACAGTGGAGCAGGCGAGGGGACTGATCCCCTATCATGTGAACTGCGTAACTGGCTCAACTCAAATTGTAACTCCGAATGCACTTGCTGTTACTCGGGCTCATTACTTTGGAAAGCTTTTCAAATTCATCACGACAACAGGAAAAGATGTGACCTGTTCCGAGCATCATATATTGCTGACCTCGAAGGGTTGGAGATTTGCTAAGGATATTGCACAGGGAGATTATCTTCTTAACTGCACTGGGCTGCACTCCACAACCAGACCAAGTCCAGATCAGGACAAGATTGTGCCCGGCATTGAGGATGTCTTTTGCTCTCTTTTTGAAGCGTTTCCTGAATATCGCACTCCAATAGCGAGGACCCGACCCGAGGATTTCCACGGCGATGGACCCCTTTTCAAAGAAAAAATCGACGTTGTAGACATCAATGGCGTATTGCGGAATGGGAGAGGCCCCAAGACCATTGCAGATGGTGTAAAAATCAGTCTCATGCCGGGAGGATTTCATTCTGCCTCGCCATTGGAGTTGGACGGTCTTAGCGATTTTTCGACGATGCTCCTTCGTTTGGCGTCTGCCTCGGATAGCTTCGTGTGCAGCGAGAGTGTTCTTCCTATTCTCAGTCGAACTTCTTTTGGAAGCCATGAGTCTGTTGGCAGTGGCGCCGTCTCTGAGCGGAACTTTGCAAAACCTCAATCGGGATCGGATCACATTTCTAGCACACCCATGTTTCTTAGCGATTTGATTGATCGACATCCCGGAGGAATACAATTGGACAAGGTGTGCAAGATCCAGGTCATAGAACCTGTCCGGGGAGGTGTGCCGGTTTTTGATGTATTCACGCATGAGTCCGTTTATCTTGCGAATGGGCTCTTGTCAAGCAATTGTCGTTGTTCTTGGATACCGGCATGAGAAAAAAGATATTCATTTTTATCCCGTCGTTTGGAAGGCATGGCGGGATCCGTGTGATTGTGGAATGGGCGAATCGTCTTGCGCGAAAGCACGAGGTTTTTCTTCATCCTCTGAACACCTCTTGTCCGCATGATTGGATTAGGTTTTCCCAAGGGGTCCATGTTGTGTCGGACACCTCGATGTGCCCTAGCTGTGACTTGATGATCATCACGTCTCCGCACTCGATCGATTTCGCTAACCAGTTTGTGAGCGTCAAAAAGGTGGTTTTCCTCCAGATGATGGAACACCACTTTCGCCCGCAGGACCGGGCTTGGCATGCTCGCTGTATGAGGACGTATCTCAGTGACCTGCCTATCATCTCAATTTCCCGCTGGAACATTCAAGAAATGCACCAGATGGGGCGGACTGGCCCAACCCACTTGGTAGGAAACGGGGTTAATCTTGAGGATTTCCCGATTTCTCACGGTGAGAAGGACGGCCGGTCCGTATTAATTGAGGGGCTGGTCGCCTCCAACCCCACCAAAGACACCATGAAGCTTGGGGCAAAGGTGGCGGCTTTGCTTCGGAAGGATGGCTATCGGATCCTTGCTTATTCGCCTCATTCGATCGGAGAGCATGTGGATATTGTGGACAAATTCGTCCGCAACCCATCCCTTGCTGATCTGAACAGCCTTTACGAAGAGGCTACGATTTTGATCAAGGCCACGAAGTTTGATGCCCGAAGCTGCTCTCCCATGGAGGCGATGACGAAAGGGACTGTCACGGCTCGCGCCATCATCCAGGGCGATGATGATCTGGTGCATGGCCAGAACTGTCTGAGAAGTGGGTATGATGCGGCTGCGTTGTATCGAAATGCCAAGCTTCTTTTGACCGACAGGGCTCTTCGGGACATGCTGGCGGCGAACTGTCGGGCGTATGTTTCCGAAGAGTTTACTTGGGACTTTTGGATGGAACAGATTGAAAAAATCCTATGGGCGTGAATGTGGGCAGTAAGCTGATTCTTGGGTGCGGTCCTCGTCACGTTCGGCAACCAGGGGAAATTCTTTTGGATATTCGAGAATTCCCAGGGGTGGAGGTGGTGTGGGACCTGGACCAACACCCGTGGCCCTTTGACGACAACTCGATGACGAGCGTGGTGGCTGTCCATGTAGTGGAGCATTTGCGGACCCTTCTGCTCCCGTTCATGAATGAGGCTTGGCGCATTCTTCGGCCGGGCGGCTCTCTGTATCTGGAGACTCCGCTTGCGGGCGCCAACGTGGATTTGGAGATGTGCGACCCAACGCATGTTCGCTGTTACCGAATTCACTCGTTTGTGAACTATTTTAGTTTGGAAGGGGTTGAAAAGTTTGGCTACACGGACCGAGCTTGGAACTTCTTTCACTTGCAACATCGAAAAACTGACGACTCCCTTGTTGTCCATGCCTACCCAATCAAATCCTAGTGTCGCCATCCTGGCGATGATCTATCACGAGCCTGAGTGGCTAAACACCATCGGATCTATTCAAAGACACTGTCCAGGTGTCCCGGTATTCTTTGCGGAACGCAATGGAGTCGGTGGGCTGGCCGGTCCGTTCAATGAGGCGTTTGCTGCTAACCGGCTTGTGGAATTTGATTACGTCTGGTTTCTGACAAATTTTAGTTTCACGGGGCCGTTGCTGAAAGAATTGGTTAGAACGGCTGTGCAGTTGAAGACAGACCATCGTGTTGCTGCTATTCATCCAGCTTTTGCAAGTGACCATCGTTTTCTTCGGCCTGCTGGGCATTCTGAGGTGACATGTGTTCCGTTTGTGGAGTTTACGGCCCCACTGGTGGACACGCTCACTTTTGCAAAGAATCCATTGGATGATTACATGCCTTATACCGGGCATGACATTGATTGGGGGCATCGTGTTCGGGAGGATGGCGAAAAGTTATTTTGCTACACCCCATCTCCTGCGGTCACAGTTCAGCACGGGTATTTGCGCCACTCCAAGAGCGAGCATCCGGCCACGGCTTTGCGGAAGAAGAAACGGGAAGAGGCGGAGGTCGCGACAGTGATGCGGCTCCGCCACAAATACGGGGACAATTGGAGAGATCTGCTTAATTACAAGGGTGGAATATGATGACACAAAGGGAACTGTCTGCGGTGGCCCATGAACTTGGGTTTTGGAAGGGGTTCGTCAAAACGGATCGTTTTTTGAAAGGGTGGGTGGCGAACATCCCAACACCTGAGCTTCATGAGGAGACGCGATCTCTGATTCGTGCCCAGTTGTTTCATGCAGATGGGTCTACTTTCAATGACAAGGCTCGCATCCTCGATGTGGGGAGTGGAGCGGTGTCGATCTTGAGAGGGACCGTCCCAGCGGAACAACTAATTGCGATGGACCCGCTCTCGGAGTTCTATCAATTGGTCTTTGATTACGGTCATTATGGGGTGAAGCCCCCAATCCCTTGTTGTGCAGAAGAGATCTCGTCCGCGTTCCATGGCGGGTTTAACGCCGTCCACATCTCGAATGCCCTGGATCATTGCCAAAATCCATTTCTGGCAATGACCAGTTTCTATGACTGTCTGAAACCGGGCGGCATGCTTTTGGTTTGCGGGTTCGTGAACGAAGCGGACCACATGAATGGGGCTGGGATGCACCAGTGGAATATTGACGTGATGAACAATCACAGTCTTTGCATTCGCAACATTGATGGGAAGGCTCTCGGGGACTATCCTGGAAACTTCTCTTTTCGTAAAAAGCTTACGGTGGATGGGAGTTCTCGTGATTGGATCATTTGGGTGGATTACAAGCCATGAACGTTCACACGCTGCTGGTTGACTGTGATGGGGTGCTGACGGATGGGAAGCTCTACATCGATCACACCGGGGAAAAGATGTTCAAAGCGTTTCACACTCGCGACGTTCGCGCCATTCGTGAATTTGTTGCGAATGGCTGGGAGGTGGTAATTATTTCGGCCGATGATTGGCCCGGTGGTCCGGCATTCGCTGAAAAGACCGGAGCTGTATTTGTGACGCTCCGCGACAAGACCCGGCTTCCTCAGACGTATGGGAATTACGTGGCAGTGGGAGATGACGCCTGGGACGTTCCAATGTTACAGGGGGCCGTGGCCGCGTTTGCTCCGAGGGATTGCGACCAGTCTGTGAGGTGTCTCCCAGGTATTACTGTTTTGGAGACTCGCGGCGGTCATGGAGTTCTAGCTGAACTTGTAAGGGATCTATGCAGCCAGTCCTAACCACCATCACCCCTTACTGGGGACGCCCTGAGATGCTTGGGCCTTTTCTAAAGGCTTTGGCGGCTGCGCATGTCCCGCAGGTCCGTCACTTGCTTTACTTCGTTGGCGAGTATCGGGACCTCACTGAGTATGCCCCAAACAATGGGTCCCTCACTGCGGTCGAGTTGAGTCCGTGGGGATACAAGTCTATTGGACATACCCATAATCTTGGGGCCACTCAGGCGGAAACTGAATGGATTATGAAACTGGATGTGGATTGTCTGGTCCATCCTGATTTTTTCAAGAGCCTGCTTCCGGTGCTGGCGTCTGCGCATCCAAAAGAGTGGTTCAACATTGGCATGTTCTATTTGACCCCAGACATCACGCGAATTGCTCGAAAAGACTTCTCCATGAAGTTTCGGAACTACTTGCTTAGCTCCCTTTCTGTTTGGAGCAAGTTGAATGGACCGGCTGGATCCAATTTCGTTTGCAGAAAAGAGGATTACATTGCTTCAGGTTGGTGTCATCCTGGCTTTGTTGGGTATGGCTGGGAGGACTACTATCAGATGTTTTTCCTGGAGCGCAGGCAGCTTGGTAGGAACCCATTGCCCGGAGGGGTGAATGCTTCAAACGTGACCCAACGATGTCGTGACGAGATTGGACGGCCAAAAGCACAAGAGTCGTTCAATCGCAATTGGGACCTTGTGCTGTTTCATCAGTGGCACGCTCCCAATACCAATCCAAGGTATCGCACAACGAAGCAGATGAACGACAATCGAAGAATTTTACTAGATTCAATTTTGTTATGCCAATAGCCGAAACAACTCAGTATGTCATCAAGTGTCTTTCCGCAGGTCTATCCCCAGAGCAAGTTGCCGCTCGGGTAGGAAAGACTGTTGAAGAGGTTTTGGAGATTCAACGTCTTCATAAAGCGGAGACGGCTGCAATGGAGAGCAACGGCCATAATGCTCTGGTAAGCATCGTTTTTGAAACGTGCTCCATTTATCGGGCACTCGGGGAAAGCATCAAAACCGTGGCGGTTGCTTTGGACAACTCTGCTTCGATCGAGGACTTGATGCAGCACGGACTCAGTCAGGAGCAGGCCACTCAGATAGTAAATAACTTCATCATTTTGCGGCAAGTCCGGCCTGGGAATCTTGCAGAGCTGATAAAGCAGGCAGAGCAGGCGGTAGCAGCTTCGAGAGGGAATTAGGGTTGCAATCCAGTTTTTGTTTGTTAGCGTCCCGTCATGAACGCTAACACTCGTCACTGGTTGCACAAGATTGCGGCGGTGTTCATTGGTGGTGGTGCGGCAGCCCTCACATCTTCGGGCATTTCCACGGCGATCGATCCGGCCAAGTTCAATTTAGCTACTTGGTCCGGACTTGGTCACATTCTGTTGCTCGTGGTGGGGACCTTCATCATCTCCGGTATCACGAATGTTGCGTTCTATCTTCGTCAGTTTCCAGCCCCAGAAGAGGAGCCGGAATCGACCCAACCCCCACAAAATCAGCTCTGATATGAAGTCTCTAAATCGGTTTATTTCGTTCGCGCTTCTTTGCTTTTCCCTATTGCTTCCGGTGGGGGTGCCTTCTGTTGCACTTCTCACCTCTGGCTGTGCTACGATCCAGGGGGACCCGGTGGCGGTCCGCACACAGCAAGCGATGTCCTTGGCCTTCGACACCATGGACGCTTTTGTCAGGTTTGAGCATGCAAACAACTCCAAGGGTGAGCTGGGTCCTGAAATTAGGAATGTTGCTGAAAAGATTCGGGCGGGGGCTCCCAGATGGATGGCTTCGGCAAACATTATGTTGCGGACCTACCAAGCCAATCGCACCCCTGAGAACAAGGCCAATTTGATGACGGCGCTTGCCGTCCTTCAAGCAGGAGCAGCGGAAGCCACCAAATACCTAGCTAAGTGATATGGACCCCATTCTGATTATCAACATCGTCGGCCAACTTCTGGATGTAGCCAACAAGGCTCGGACTGCATTGATTCAGTCCAAAGAGTGGACGGCGGAACAGGAAGCCGAATTCCAGAAAAAGCTGGAAACCTCTTTCGCCTCGGATGCCTGGAAGCCTCATGGGCCTCTGTGATTAATTTGTGTCCGCCTTCTTCGTAAACCCTAATGGAGTCGGCCCCACTGGACCAACAGGTCCGACTGGGGCCGCTTCCACTGTTACCGGCCCAACCGGCCCCACGGGGCCTCCGGGATACATAGGACTGGACGGGGCGACGGGTCCAACCGGTCCAACAGGTCCGGCAGGAACATCGGGAAGTGCTGGGGCACAGGGTGCGACAGGTCCGACAGGCCCGGCAGGATCCAATGGAACTGCCGGGGCACAGGGTGCGACAGGTCCGACAGGCCCCACTGGTCCGACAGGACCACAGGGCAACACGGGGGCCGCTTCCACTGTTACAGGCCCAACGGGTCCAACAGGCCCCCAAGGACCAAGTGGGGATGGTGCTGGGCCGACCGGACCAACAGGTCCAACCGGCCCAACCGGTGCTGGAGGGGCCGCAGGCGGTCAAGGTCCCACTGGCCCCACAGGTCCGACAGGCCCAACAGGCCCGCAAGGATCTACTGGCTCCACTGGCTCCCAGGGAGTCACCGGACCAACAGGTCCGACAGGTCCACAGGGGTCTACGGGGTCAACTGGCAGTCAAGGGGTGACAGGCCCCACCGGACCGACAGGCCCAGCCGGATCAAACGGCAGTCAAGGGGCCACTGGCCCAACAGGCCCCACAGGTCCAACAGGCCCGCAAGGCTCTACGGGCAGCCAAGGCGTCACGGGTCCAACAGGTCCAACCGGCCCCACTGGTCCGCAAGGATCTACTGGTTCCACCGGATCACAAGGATCCACTGGACCAACAGGACCGACTGGCCCAACAGGTCCGACTGGGGCAGACTCTACTGTTACAGGCCCTACTGGCCCAACCGGCCCACAGGGAGCTACAGGATCGACAGGAAGCCAGGGGGCTACAGGTCCTACTGGACCCACTGGACCAGCCGGATCAAATGGATCCGATGGAGGGCAAGGCCCCACTGGTCCGACAGGCCCACAGGGAGCTACAGGATCCCAGGGAGTTACCGGACCAACAGGTCCAACTGGCCCCACTGGCCCGACAGGTCCCACCGGAGCGGATTCGACTGTCACAGGTCCGACAGGCCCAGCAGGATCAAACGGCCCAACGGGTCCAACCGGCCCAACGGGACCAACTGGGGCAGACTCCACTGTCACCGGACCAACTGGTCCAGCAGGATCTAATGGCGCCACTGGCCCAACAGGCCCCACAGGTCCATCCGGTGAAGGCGGAGGTGTGAATGTCGTTGCGATGTTTTATTGGCTTTACGGAGCACTTTAACAAAATTCTTTTATGGCAGGAACAGCTAATTCAGTAATTACGTGCCAAGGGCCTAACTCAGGTCCAATGGGGGTTTTGCTATCGGCGGCGATGACAAACACCAAGGCGTATGACGGCACAGAAGCGACTGGATCGGCAAAGAAAGAATTGATTTTTACTGCTGGGGCGAATGGGGCTCGTATCGACAAAGTCGTCGCTACTTTGTCGGGAACAGCGGGGGCGGCGCCGTCTGGAACGAGCAACGCCACCGTGCTCCGTTTGTGGCTCAACAACAACTCTTCCGACACCACAGCCGCCAACAACGCATTTATCAAAGAAATCACCATTCCCGCGACAGCGATGTCGGCAGTGGCCGCGCTTACTGCTTACGAAATCCCGCTAGGAATTGTTGTTCCGGCTAACTACAGGCTTTACGCTGGCATTTCTACGGCAACAGGCGGAACAAACATCGCTTTGGCGGTCTGGGCGATCGGTGCAGATCTGTAAATGGATCAATCTTTTCAATTTCCTGCATCTGGTGTATCCGCCAATCGATTAGAAATTTTCGACTATCATGGCGGAACTCCATTCAATTGGGTTAAGCCAGCGGCAGCAAAGGGGTTTTTAGTAATTGTGATCGGTGGCGGTGGCGGTGGTGGGGGTGGGAATGGTGGGGCCGCTGGATCAGCTCGATGCCCTGGCGGGGGTGGTGGGGGTGGTGCGAGGGTTGAAAGGCTTCTTCAACCGGATGATGTCCCCCCTGTTGTTCAGATTGGGGTGGGAGCCGGGGGATCGGGTGGTCCTGGGGGATCTTCTGGAAATGGAACCGCTGGAACGGCAGGGGGTAATTCTACGTTCGGATCACTTGTTTTTGCGGGTGGCGGTGGTGGTGGAAAGGGGGGTGTGGCGGCTACGATCGCTGTTGGTGGCGGCGGTGGCGGATCTGCCGGACAAGGAACCACTGGCTCCGGGACTGCGGCTGTTGCTGGCGGAGCCCCCGGAAGCACTGCTACCACTACCGCTATTGCTGGTCAAGGTGGACAGGGGTCCCCTGCTTCTGCTGGAGGTTC
>CAZTYU010000022.1:13780-17067 GCA_964617535.1 uncultured Bdellovibrionales bacterium
CTACCGCTATTGCTGGTCAAGGTGGACAGGGGTCCCCTGCTTCTGCTGGAGGTTCTGCGGAATATGGTGGTGGTGGTGGTGCTGGAGCATCCGCCACACCAGCATCAAACTTGGGAGGACCTTCCATGTATGGCGCAGGTGGAGGTGGTTCCGGGGGTGGGGTCACAACAGCGAATGCTCGCGTTAATGGATCTTCTGGGGGCTCAACTGGATCCTATTCCACATCGACGGGGGGCGGTGCGGCTGGGTCCGGGATTGATGGCGTTGCTGGCAGGGATGCCCCTGCTTCCACATCCATTAAGCACTGCGGTGGCGGTGGCGGTGGCGGAGCTGGACACCCTTCTGGAACGGGTGGGGCCGGTGGCAATGGGGCATTGCCGGGGGGTGGTGGCGGTTCTGGTGCTGGGGGCACTTCTGTTGGTGGAGCTGGAGGCAGAGGGGCACATGGCCGTGTGATTGTAATTAGTTTCTTTTAATGGAGCTTCCTTTTCCATTTCATGCTCTGGGAGTGACCTTTACTAAGGTAGAGGTGTTTGACTACATTGGGGGAGCTGTCACTTATTGGAATAAGCCAAAAGGGCTGCGTGGTATTTTGGTGATTGCTGTTGGGGCGGGCGGCGGAGGGGGCGGGGGGTCTGGAAACGCAACCACCACGGTAGCTCGATGTCCTGGCGGGGGTGGTGGTGGTGGGGCAAGAGTTGAAAAATGGATTGTTTCTGAAATGCTCCCAGATATTTTAGGGATCACTGTCGGGGGCGGAGGGGCTGGCGGAGCCGGTGGCTCTGCTGGGGCTGGCACTTCTGGAACGGCAGGGGGTAATTCTACTGTAGACTCCCTGGTCCTTGCAGGCGGCGGTGGTGGTGGGAAAGGTGGCATTGATGCTACGGTGTCTGTTGGTGGTGGGGGTGGAGGGTCTGCTGGACAAGGGACAACCGGGACAGGAACATCCGCAGTAAAAGGTGGCAGTCCCGGCCCTTTTTCGACTAACGTATTGGGAGGGCAAGGCGCTGCGGGTGGCGCTTCGGCTGCGGGTGGGCTTGGTGAGTATGGCGGGGGCGGTGGGGCTGGCGCATCGGCTGTTCCCGCCTCTGTCGCTGGCGGTGGATCTCGATATGCCGCAGGCGGAGGCGGAGCCGGAGGAGGCGTCAACACATCCAATGTTCGAGTCAACGGATCCAATGGCGGGTCTTCTGGGCTGTACGCCTCTTCTTCCGGTGGAAATGCTGGGACAGGGGATGGGGGAAATGCTGGAGATGGCCAGGATGCTTTTACCGTTAAACGATTTTGTGGACAAGGCGGAGGCGGTGGCGCCGGACACCCTTCTGGAACAGGAGGAGCTGGGGCAAAGGGCGGGTTCCCTGGCGGAGGCGGTGGATCCGGAGGAGGGGGCACCCCTGTCGGTGGAGCAGGAGGTAATGGAGCCCATGGGAGAATCACTATAATTAGTTTCTTTTAATGGATCGCCACTTTCCAAATCAGCGGCCGGGCAACGATCTCTATCGTGTGGAGGTCTTCGATTATTCACCAACTGCTTACCTCTGGAGGCGACAGGATGGAGTCAAATTGATTGGGGTGGTGGCGATCGGTGGCGGAGGTGGCGGCGGAGGTGGTAGCACTGGAGCAGCCGCTTCCGCTCGATGTCCTGGCGGTGGTGGCGGAGGTGGCGCGAGGGTTGAACATTGGTTTACTCCGGACTGTCTTCCTGATTCAGTCCCCATCGCGGTTGGAGGCGGAGGGGCGGGGGGTGCCTCAGCATCCGTTGGAACGGCAGGGGGTAATTCTACGTTTGGGGCGCTCATTACCGCAGGAGGGGGTGGCGGGGGCAAGGCAGGGGTTGCCGCCACTGGATCCGTTGGTGGTGGCGGTGGTGGTTCTGCTACCGCTGGAACAACTGGCACAGGCGCGGCCAATGTCGCTGGCGGAACTCCTGGGAGCGGTGCTACTCTTACTGCTATTGCTGGGCAAGGCGGGCAAGGCGGGTTTTCTGCTACAGGGGGTGCGGCTGAATATGGAGGTGGTGGCGGTGGCGGATCCACATCCATTCCAAGTCCATTCAATGGCGGTTCTTCAATGTATGGTGCCGGTGGTGGTGGATGCGGTGGAGGGGTCAACACCTCCAATGCTCGCATTGACGGCAATCCTGGCGGTGTGAGCGGATCTTACACGGCTGGCGGGGCTGCAAATGGTGGTGGCGCTGTGGATGGTGGGAACGGAACGGATGGAAAGTCCGCTCTTGCTGCTGGGACACTTTGCGGATGGGGTGGGGGCGGTGGATCAGGAAACCCTTCGGGGGTGGGTGGGGCCGGTGGCAATGGTGGGTTTCCTGGCGGCGGTGGTGGCTCTGGTGCCGGTGGCACGTCTTCCTCTGGGGGTGCGGGGGGCAGAGGGGCGCATGGTCGAGTCACTGTGGTTTCCATTTTTTGATCTATGAACTGGCTAAATGAATCCGAAAATCTTTTCGATCAATCTGGCCGTGCCGCTGGCAAGCCGGGATTTCGTGAAGTCACCCAGGAGGAGCTGAACGCCTATATTGCCTCTGGAAAGAATCCAGAAGCCTACTTTGCCGAATGGGAACGGAAGACGCAGGAGGGTTGGTGGGATGAAACTTGCAAGATTAGGTTAAAGACCACAGAAGAGGCTTGCAACACCTTCGCCAACATGATGACCCAGATTGAAGTGGGCATTAAGCTGGGCGCTTTCGATGATCAGACCTCCATGCCTATCTGGGATTACGACGGAAACCCCCGCATGTTCTCAGTGTCAGACATCACGGGATTGCTTTTCCGGTATGGACTGGCCTGGGCGGAAATGTTCGGAACTTACAAACCGTGACATAATAGGGTCATGGAAAGACCACTTTTTTCTGTTGTCCTGATTGGACGAAACGAAGCCAAGACGCTTCCCGTCCGGATTCTCAAGTCTCTGGAACAGTTCAGAGATTGGGGAGGAGAGGTCATTTATCAAGACACAGGATCGTCCGACAACTCCAGGGAAATTGCGGAAGCGTGGGGGTGTAAGTGTCCTCCGGTTAAAAGCTTTGATGTGAAGCTTGACGCCATCCAAATAGATTCTATCAACAGCCAGTTTCGGGCTGGTTCGGAGCCTCCGATTGTCACTGGGATGTCTCGCATTTTCGATTTTGCGACGGCTCGAAACCACGCAGATGCGTATTCCTCGCATGATGCTGTTCTTGTGGCAGGGTGTGATGAATTCTTTGTCAATTTGGACATTGTGGCACTGAATAGATTGATTTCGGAAGGCAAGTCTCGGATGGACATTTGCTATGC
>CAZTYU010000023.1:0-1757 GCA_964617535.1 uncultured Bdellovibrionales bacterium
GAAGACGGTGGTAAGGAGGTATCAATCATTGCAAAGGGTTTCAAATCACGGTCCGTTGAACTGCCCAGGGACGAAGACGTAAAATTTTTGCTCGAACCTGAGTATCGCACCGTTCCCTATATCGTTCTCGGTCACCTGAAAGAATTCTTTGGCTGGTAAGAATAGCGCGCGATCGGATGAAGCAATAAAAAAAACCAAGGTCTTCGAGATACCTTGGTTTTTTGTCGGGGAGGGGAGCTCTCTTACAAGAGCCCGACCTGACCGAAGAAAGTGAGGGTGAGAACCGGTACGAGGGCGAGGAGGAACGCCATAGACGTTTCTTCGCTTTGCGCCTGCTGAGAGGCGACTTTGGCACAGTTCTCGCACGCGGGACCAGTGCACGGAGCCTCCATCACGGGCTCGTTTCCCTTTGTCTCCATAGGAGTGTTTGTTTTTATTAATTATTTAAACGACCTTGCCGAAAGAAAAAGACGGGGGGCAGAGCCACCCGTCTCTCTCACTTCAACATCCTCAGTATACTCCCATTTTTGGTAAAAGTCAAGGCCTGCCGGTGGTTATCCTGGGTATTTTTCGGTCCGGCGGATGGAAAAGTAGAAGGGTCAAAGAAAAAGCGCTATACTGGAATACGATATGAAAAAACGCAAACATCAATTAGCAGTTTCGTTCCTCCTCCTCGGTTCGGCGATGCTTCTCCTCGCGGGCTGTTCCTGGGAGAATGAACCGGTCGCTAAGACGGAGAAAAAGGCAGAGCTTCCCCTCGACAAGCTGACTCGCGCGGAGACTGATCGACAGCTTGCGGAAGAAACGAAGAAGAAAGAAGCAGAGAAAGCAGCCGCTAAAAAAGTAACACCCGAACCTATGAGTGGGAAACAGTACTCCGCAGCGCCAGCGATGGCAATTGATGCAGCCAAGAAGTATACGGCTATCCTCCATACCGAGAAAGGGGATATCGAAGTCGAACTCGCAGCGAGCAGCACACCGATCACGGTGAACAATTTCGTCTTCCTCGCGCGCGAAAAGTTCTATGATGGTGTCGTCTTCCATCGCACGATCCCGGGCTTTATGATCCAGGGCGGGGATCCAACTGGTACCGGCATGGGCGGGCCGGGGTATAAGTTTGAGGACGAGCCGTTCAGCGGCCAGTACAAGCGTGGGACACTTGCCATGGCCAATGCTGGACCGGATACGAACGGCAGTCAGTTCTTCATCATGCACGCGGACTACGCGCTTCCGCCGAACTACGTCATCTTTGGTCAGGTGACCAAGGGACTGGAGGCGGTCGATGCGATCGCGACCGCACCGACGCAGCCAGGAGGCGAGGGGTCGAAGCCGGTCACTCCGGTGAAGATCACCTCGGTCGATATCGTCGAGCAGTAGGTTGACGGGGGCCCCGTTTTGGGGTATACTGCCTCTGCTTAAAGAACAAAGGCGGCGACGCCTTTTTTCGATACTTAACGTTTGTGACACACACTTATGGAGACACGCAACGTCGCTATCATCGCCCACGTCGACCACGGCAAGACGACCTTGACCGATGCGCTGATGCGTCAGACAGGCGTCGTGACAGCCGAAGGCGCTTCGATGGACTCGAACGCGCTCGAGCGGGAGCGCGGCATTACCATCTACGCCAAGAACTGCTCGCTTTTCTACAAAGAGACCAAGATCAATATCGTCGACACGCCTGGACACGCTGACTTCGGTTCGGAAGTCGAGCGTGTGCTCCGCTCGATCGATGACGTCATCCTCGTGGTCGATGC
>CAZTYU010000023.1:1857-10899 GCA_964617535.1 uncultured Bdellovibrionales bacterium
GCGATCGCTCGCGTCTACGATGGCCGCCTCGCCGTTAATGATCAGGTCATGCTCCGGAATGTGAATGGCAAGGAGTCGAGCGGACGCATCGTGAAACTCTTTACGTTCCGTGGTATGGAGCGTGTCGAGAGTGAGTCCGTCGAAGCGGGGGACATCGTCATGATTGCTGGTCTCCCAGACGTCGAGATCGGCGACACCATCACAACCGACGCGAACGCCGAGCTCCTGCCGGCGATCGCCATCGATGAACCGACCATCTCGCTCGATTTCATGGTGAACGACAGTCCGTTTGCCGGTCGCGAGGGTAAGTTCGTCACAAACAAGCAGCTCCGCGAGCGTCTCGAGAAAGAGCTCGAGATCAATGTCGGTCTCCGGATCGAATTCGCGGATGATCACTACAAAGTGTACGGCCGCGGCGAGCTCCACATCTCTATTCTCCTCGAAAATATGCGCCGCGAAGGCTATGAAGTCCAGGTTTCCCAGCCGCAGGTCATCATCAAAGATGTCGACGGCGTGAAGTCGGAGCCGTTCGAAGAAGTGACGGTCGAGTGCCCGATGGAAGTGACCGGTGCGGTCATCGAGAAACTGGGAAAGCGCAAAGGCATCATGATGGACATGCGCGAAGGCTCGGGCGGCTATCAGCGCCTCATTTTCGAGATCCCGACGCGTGGGCTCCTCGGCTACCGTGGTGAATTCATGGTAGACACCCGCGGTGAGGGGACGCTCTACACCCGTGTCATCGGCTTCCGTCCGTACGCTGGCGAGATCGATCACCGCGATGTCGGCGCCATGATTTCCATGGAGACTGGCAAGGCAGCGGCTTTCTCGCTCGACAACCTGCAGACTCGCGGGACGCTCTATATCGGCCACGCCGCCGAGGTATACGAGGGCATGGTCATCGGCAATGCCACCAAGGGCGAAGACATGACCGTGAACCCGACCAAAGGAAAAGCGATGAGCAACATGCGCTCGTCGGGTGCTGACGAAGCGATCAAGCTGACGCCGCCGTGGGAGCTCAATATCGAACGCGGACTCGAAGTCATGAACGCGGACGAATACCTCGAGATCACGCCGCTGTCAGTGCGACTCCGCAAGCAGTTCCTGAAGGAGACTGACCGCATCCGCGCCTCTCGCAGCGCCAAGAAATAAGCGAGAAACTAAAAAGCCCCGGATACCGGGGCTTTTATTATCTCTCAACCTTGAAGACTTTCACGTAGTTGCCCGGGCGGTCGTCGATCTCGAGCGACCAGACGGGCGGGATCGCAGTCTGCCGATAGTAGCGGTGCGCGATGAGTCCCGAGAGGCGTTCCCAACGCTCGAAGCGCGACATGTAGCGGGCTTCGCCGCGGCGAGTGAGGACATAGTAGTCGGGGCGGATCTCGGTCCCATCAAAGGTGTAGGCGGTGAGGCAGCGTCCCACAAAGAATTCGCAGACGCCATAGTAGTCGCTCCAAACAGTAAGTTCGCTCGCGTTCGGCAGCGTGTTCAGGTACTTAGCTGCTTCATAACCGCCATAGCCCCAAGCGTCGGCTACGAGCGCACGTTTCGGGAGGAGGGCATTCGCGTAGTTCGCATAGTACGGATAGATGAGACCGAGCGAAAGTACCGATGCAGCAATCGCGAAGACGGCGATCGCTGGTCGCCATTCTTTACCTCGATCTTCTCCAATTTGTGCGACGGCTGAAAGTCCGAAGGCGCCGAGAAGGGCGAGAACCGGGAAGAGCATGATCGCGTAGCGCGCGGTCGCGAGGATGTTCGAGTGAATGAGAATCGCGGTGAATCCGATGACGAAGAGGGTCAGCATCAGTATGGTCGGTGCCTCGAATAGTCCGCGCTTTCGGAGGCCCAAGAGGGCGAGTGCAAGCAGGCCCATGAGGAGTACGGGCGGGAGCGAGAAGAGGATCGCGTTCCATTCGAGGAAAAAGGCTTCGAAGACATTCGGAATGCTCGAATGGTATCGGGCGTCGGTGAGGTCCTTGATATCGAACGGGATCGCATAGATGCTCCAGGACGGGAGGGCATATCTCGCCGCGAGGACCGCGATAATGAAGAGAATCGCGAACAGCGCGATCACTCGCAGGTGAGGGATAGAGCGACACAGCCCGAGCCGGCAGGAGCGGAGGAGACGTGAGCGAAAAGCAAAGGTATCGAAGAGGAACATCAGCGCGAGCGGAGCAAAGACAAAGAGCAGGACTTCTTTGTCGGGGACGGTCGCGAGGTATTCCGCCAGATATTTTCGGTCAAGGAGGAATGCAGGGACGAGGGCAAGGACCAGGAGTGTCGAAGCGGCCAAGATGCCGAGAAGCCGCAACACATCAGTCTTGAGGGTAGCACTAAGCTCCTCGGGCGATGTTTCTGGCGTGGCGACAAAACGGATGAACGCCGCGAGCGCGAACGCTGGGAACAGAATGAGCGCGGTGTATTTTGAGAGGAGCGCCAGGGTTGTGAAGAGGATGGTCATGACGATATCCTGTCGGCGTCCGGATTTCAGTACGGCGAGAAAGGAAAAGAGCGCGCCGGCCGAGGTCGACCAGAGGAGCGCGTCGGGATTCACGATCTGCGTCATCCCGACGATGATCGGCGAGAGCGCGGTGAAGATCGATGTGAAGAGACCGACCCATGGCCCAAAGAGTCTAGCAAGGAGAAAGAAGAGATAGATGAGGATGAGGCCGTTCGCGATGAGTATCGGGAGCCGGAATGCGAGGAGGAGGGATGTCGTATCCTGGACCTGGCACGCGTAGAGCCGGTTATCCTGCTCGACGCAGTGCGCGCTCGTATCGGGGAGGGCGATGAGAGCTGGTCCGGTGACGAGGGCGAGCGAGACTCCTGGTTTGTCATTGATGAACGTCTTTCGGAGTTCCCAGTCTGCCCAGGCATTCCAGTACTTGGGGACCCGTTCGTAGAGCCAGTAGTGCTCGTCTGCTGTGACGAACTGTGTTAGGTGAAGCGCGCCAAACAGGATATAAAGCCCGAAAACAAGCGCAAAGAGCGGCTTGGGTTGGAGCAGTCGGTCAAGGATATTCATGGGAATCGGGTGTTAGAGCAGTCTCTTTGTATAGCATAGCATCCGGTTTTGAGCGAGTCTCAGGAGGAGTGAGGTACAATAAGAGAATGATTGTTGAATGGCTTATCCAGTTCGGACCGATCGCGACATTCTTCCTCGTCTTTGAAGGGTCGGGGCAGAACTTTTTCGCGGCGACGGCTGTCCTCATGGCTGCAGTCGTGATGGCAACCGCTATCTCTTGGTATCGTTCAAAGCGGGTCGCCTGGTTTCCGGTGTGGAGCGCGTCATTTGTGCTCATCTTTGGTGGCGCGACTCTGTACTATACCGATCCGCAGTGGCTCATCGTGAAAGACAGCATCTATGACGGCTTGTTCGGGCTCACTATTCTGCTGGGACTCGCTTTTCGAAAAAACCTCTTGCGGAAGTTTTTCATGCCGCTCTTTGCGATCACCGACCGGGGTTGGCATATCCTCGCGGTCCGCTGGGCGCTCTTCTTTTTGATATCCGCCGCGCTGAATGAACTCGTTCGGCATGCGGCTTCGCCTGAAACCTGGGTGCGATACAAAATTGCCAACACCATCGTCCTCATCGTCTTTGGGCTGTATCAATTACGGCTGACTGGCCGGGAGCGGCTGCTCGAAGAGGCGAACCGGCTCGGACTCCGTCTGACTCAACAAAAGAACAAATCATTATGAGCGATTTTCTCGATGTGCTGAAGTTTGCCGGGCTCGTTCTCGGCGTGTACCTGATGGTGACAGTCGTTATCGCACTCATCCGCGAAGACAACAGCATCATGGATATCGCCTACGGATCGGCGTTTGTGCTCATCGCTTGGTGTCTCGCTTTTTTGTGGCAGGGTTGGAGTATCCAGCAGATGATCGTCCTCGCGGCAGTCACCGTCTGGGGGGTTCGCCTGACCACGCGCATCCTCCTCAAGAACTGGGGCAAGCCCGAAGATTTCCGCTACCGAGCCTGGCGTGAGGCGTGGCAGAAAAAAGGGATGCTCTACTTCTTCTTCCGTTCGCTCGGCCAGATCTACCTCCTCCAGGGCGTCGTCATCCTCGTCGTCTCCCTCCCGGTTCTCGTCATCTTTTCGACGACGCAGGGACCGATCGCGTGGTTTAACTGGCTTGGCCTCGCTCTGTGGGCTATCGGATTTATCTTTGAATTTGTCGGAGATTATCAGCTCGATCGTTTTATTCGAGATCCGTCGAATGCCGGCAAGCTCATGACGACCGAGCTCTGGAAATACACGCGGCATCCAAATTATTTTGGCGAAGCCACGATGTGGTGGGGACTCTTTCTCGTTGTTCTCGGACTCCCGCTTTCTGAACTCGTTCTCGCGAGCCCGATACTCATCACCTTTCTCCTGACGCAGGTCTCGGGCATCCCGCTGCTTGAGGCGCGCTGGGCAGGCCGGCCTGATTGGGAAGAATACAAGAAACGCACCAGCGCCTTTCTCCCGTGGTTTCCAAAGCCGGTCGAACAAGAGTAAGCAAAGAAAAAACGGCCCTTAGGCCGTTTGTTTCTTTTCCTGATCAAACCACATCTCGTAGATGACGGGGATGAAGAAGAGTTTGGCGATGCCCGAGAAGGAGAGTCCAGCGATGATCGCACCGCCGAGACCCTGCCAGATCGGATCCGAGAGCGTGATGGGGATGAGGCCAACGATCGTCGTGAGCGCCGTGAGGAGGATCGGTTCGAGCCGGCTGGTCGCGCCCTCGACGACCGCTTCGCGGACGGGGAGGCCGAGATCGAGGTTCTTGTTGATCTTGTCGACCATGATGATGGAGTTGTTCACCACGATACCGAAGAGCGCGAGAACGCCGATGAGCGCTGGGAATGAGAGCGGGATGCCGAAGAGTGCAAAGATGACGAAGACGCCGGAAACCGCGATCGGGATGACGAGGAGGACGATCGCTGCTTTGCGGAACGAATTGAACTGGATGACCATGGTCCCGAAGATGAGGATGGCCGAGAGGAGCATCGCGTACATGATGGACTGGACGGATTTGTTGTTTTCCTCGTTCACCCCGCCCGTCTTCCAGCTGTAGCCGAGAGGGAGGTCGAGCTCGTTATCGGCAAACGACTCGAGTCCGGCGTTCAGTTCGGTGACCGAGTAACCCTCGGCGACCGCAGCTGAGATCGAGATGCTTCGTTTTTCGTCTTCACGAGTGATGAGGGTCGGATTCTTCCGGAGCTCAAGATTCCCGAGCGAGAGGAGCGGCACAGTGTTACCGGAAGTGGATGCGAGCGTGAGTCGGCCGATCGCTTCGGGCGTGCCGAAATCATCTCCCGAGAAACGGATCATGATGTCACGTTTCTCATCGCCGAAACGGACGTCTTCTTTCACGGTGTAGCCGCTCCCGAGGGTGCGCAGCAGGATGCCGGTATCGGCAGTCGATACCCCGGCATTCGACAGGGCAGCGTCATTCGGGATGAACGAGAGTTTTTTCCCCGCGCTTGAGAGTGAGATCGAGACATTGCTTGTTCCGGGGACGTTCTCGAGGTACCGCTTGGTTTTTTCAGCGAGCGCCTCCAGCGTGTCGAGATCAGGCCCGAGGAGCTTTACTTGGAGATCAGCGCCGGCCGGTGGGCCGCCGGAAAGCTGCGAAGCGGTGATTGTACCACCGTTCCAATCGGCGAAAGTACGCTCGAGTTCGGTAACGATTTCGCTCGATTTCCTTTCACGCTCTTTGGCTTTGGTCAGGTGGAGCGTAAAGAGGATGCGTCCATAGTCTTTGCCAGTCACGCTCGTATTGCTGTCAGTCGGCGCGCCGGCTCCGATTTCAGCGAGGACGAAATCCATCTCGGCGAGGCTTCTGAAGCGGGGGAGGAGTTCCTGAACTGCTGCTTCCGCGCGGAGGGCGGTCGTACCGACTGGGAGTTCCGCGCTGACGTATACGATATCGATATCGTCGCCGGGGAAGAATTCGTTCACGACGAAGCCGAGCGGGACGAGCGCATAGGAGCCGAGCATGAAGACGACGAGAAAGACAATCGTGAGGCGGCGCGCGCGGCGAGAGGAGAGGATCCGTTCGATGAGCCTACTATAGCGGAGACTGAGCGTATCGAGCGAAAGGACCCCATGATCTTGGAATCCCGCCCAGGCATTGCCGAAACGCGTTGATTTCCAGGCGGTCACGGTCCGGAAGAATGACCGTACCAGGCGGATAGCGATGAAGAGGAGGATCGCGGCGAGCGGGTAGAGGAGCCACTTCACTGGTCCTGCGGGCATGATGAAGAACAGTGCCGCAAGGACGATCGCAAAGAGGAGGCCTTGGAATAGCATCGTAACGCGCCGGGGGAAACGTCCATTCAGGAAAACCGCCATGTAGGGGATGACGAGAAAGAGCGCGGTCGCGGCGGAGAGGGCGAGCGCGGTCGAGACGACGATCGGTATCGGCCGGATGAATTCTCCGATGATTCCCGTCGAGAGGAGGAGCGGGACAAAGGCCCACACAGTCGTGATAGTCGTGACCGTTATGACGCCGCCGAAATCGCGGAACACGAGCAGGGCGGTTTCACTCGGGGTGAATTTGCCCGAGCGATGATAGCTCGCGATCGCCGAGATGACGACGATGGCGTTATCGACGAGGATGCCGAGCGCGAGGAGGAGTGAGAAGAGGGAGATGAAATTGATCGAAATCCCGACCGCCTGCATCACGACGAATGTCGCGAGGAACGTAAAGGGGATGGCGAAAGCAGCGATGATGGACTGACGGACACCGAAGAAGAGGAGGAGCATGATGAAGACCAGCCCGAAAGTGATGAGAAAGTCACGCTGGAGCTGACTGAAACTTTTGTCGATCTCTTCGGCGCCATTGAAATACGTCGAGACTTCAAACGCGACTGGCGAAGTAGATTGGTAGCGGGCGATTGCTTCCTCGATACTGTCGATTGATTCGCGGGTATCGGCGCTCTCGGTCTGGTAGGCCGCAAAGAAGATCGCTCGGGCGGCGTCGTGCTTGTGGGACAGGGCGTAGGCTGGGACGGTGCCGGGTTTTTCTTTCTCGACGATTACCGCGAGACTGCCGAGTGGCAGCGTTTCGCCACTTACTTCGATCGGGAGCCGCCGGAGTGTTTCGAGCGAGTCAATGCTTTTCTCCTGATCGAGGGAAAGCGTCGTGCCGGTCGCAGCAATAGAGCCGCCGGGGAAATTACCGAGTGCAGACTCGATGCTTCGTGCAAGATGCGCGATTGAAAGCCGATGCGCCGCGATAGTCTCGGGTGTCAGGATGACCGAAATTTCCGGGTCACGACGGTAGGTCAGACTCACTTTTTCAACGGCGGGGAGGGCCTTGATCTCGTCGAGGAGTTCGTCGGCGATGAGCGGGAGCGCGGCTTCATCGTTCGGCGCCGAGAGCGCAAAGAGCATGACGGGCTGATTCGTGAAGTCAATCACTTCGACGGAAGGATCCTGAGCCGCTTCAGGGAGCGTTGTTACGCGGTCGACAGCATTTTGGACCTCGCTCTTGGCTTTTTCTGGATCGATCGTTGAAGAAAACTCTACGACAATCGACGAAAAGCTTTCCTGCGAGCTCGAGGTGACTCGGGTGACGTCGGACAGACCGCTGATCGCGTCTTCGATCGGGATGGTCACGAGATCCTCGACGTCCTCTGGTCCGGCGCCAGGGTAGGCAGTCCCGATGATGACGGTTGGGATCTGAATATCTGGATTGAGTTCCTTCTTGAGCGAGCTATACGAAGCGACACCGGCGATGATGAGAGTCGCGGTAATGAGCACGATAGTGCGCGTACTCTCGAAATAGCGGCCGATGAAACCGCTTCGGAGCGCCTCATCGAAATGAAGCCGATCGAAAAAGCTTTTCGTGTAGGACATAGCAGGAGGTTAGCGGATCGGCTCGATTTTTTCACCCGGGAGAACCGATGCGTCGAGCACGATCTCATCGCCGGCCGTGAGACCGGATTTCACATTGACCGATGCGCCCACGGTCTCGCCAAGCGTCACGGGCTGTGCTCGCGTCAGGTGGTCCGCATCCATGAGGATGACAGAGTTCTTTTCGGATTCGGACCGGATCGCGTCGATCGGCACGAGAAAGCCTGTCTCTGTCCGGGGGACGAGCGGGACCGAGAGGGTGACATAGTCATGCTGTGCCATGGATTCGGCGAGTGAATCCGGGAGGGGATAGGTCACCATCACGAGGCCGGCTGAGGTCTCGGCTTTAGCGCGGTAGCCTTGGGAAAGCGTGTGTGACTCATCGGTCCCGATAATTTCAGCGATGCCGGCTTCCATGAGGGTGTCAGCTACTTTCTTCGGGAACGCGGCCTCGAGCGCACTGGTTCCGGACGAAGCGTGCAGCGTCATGAGTACGGTGCCAGGAGAGACCAGCTCACCCGGGCGGACAGCGATATGTTCGACGGTGCCTTTGACGAGCGCTTTCGGATTGAATGCTGCATCGCTCCGGAGGGCGAGCGCGAGGTCGATCCGGGCGGTCTCACGGCCGACTTTGAGCCGATCGAGTTCAAGTTTCAGCTGGTTGATCGCAGCCTTTTCTTCCCGGTCCGATTTCGTGTCGTCGCTCTTTGCGATTTTTCGCTCGAGTTCGTTGATTTCTTTTTCGAGGCTATAGCTTTTTTCGGTCAGGGCAGCTTGGAGGCCGGCGCGTTCTTGGCTGAGGGCGGTGGTCCCGCTGGCGTAGTCTCCGGTCAAAGTGGCGACCGTCTGCCCGGAGGCGACAAGTTGTCCGGGGCGGACGAGAACAGTCTGTACAATACCGGGAACGAGAGCAACGATGTCGACAGTATCTGTCTTCTTGACCTTTGCGGCGACCGTCATCCGGCTTTCATCTGTGCCGGTGATGAAGAGACGCGAACTCTTGATCGTTTGTTCCGGCAATTCGACTCCTTCGCCGGGTGCCCGGAGCGTACTCGAAAGGGCGATCACGCCAAAGAGCGCGGCGAGGATCACGATGAAGCTGACTACCGGGCGACTTTCGAGCCGAGCGATGAGAGCGGTGAACATAAAAGATGGGGAAAAATGATGAATAAGGTTTCGTCGGATAATAACAGGAAAA
>CAZTYU010000023.1:10999-14858 GCA_964617535.1 uncultured Bdellovibrionales bacterium
CAAGAAAATCCAGCCAGTATCGCACTCCTGGCACTCTTGGTGCTCGGCCTCGCGTGGCATGAGCCCTGGCCGTATATCCTAGCAATCCTCACGGGTGTCGTTATCCTGAGCGTCCAATCTTGGGAACGCATCCGGATGAAGAAATGGGACCTCGACTACGTCGCCCTCCTTGCACTCGTCACTTCGCTCGCTCTCGGGGAGTGGCTGGCGGGCGCTATCATCGCGCTGATGATCTCGCTTTCGAGGGCGCTCGAGAACTATGGCACGCGCCGAGCCGAGGCTTCGCTCGAAGAGCTGTTTCGTCTCCTTCCGAAAAGCGCTCTCGTCGAGCGAAACGGCAGTTTTATTGAGGTGCCGCTTCAGGATATCCGAGTCGGCGAGATGATCTCGATTCGACATCGGGAGATGGTACCGCTCGATGGCGTGCTCGCTTCGAAATCGGGACTGTTCAGTGAGGCGAATCTGACTGGAGAAGTGGAGCCGGTCGCGTATCGCCCAGGCGCGCGTCTTCGTTCGGGCATCGTGAACATGGGCGAGGCGGTGACGGTCCGGGTAACGGGCGATTTCAGCCATTCGACGTACCAGAGCATGCTCTCGATCGTCAGTGAGGGGAAACGGGAACCATCCTCGCTCGTCCGTTTGGCGGGTCGGCTTAACTGGCCGTTTACGCTCATTACGCTCGTTCTTTCCATCGGTGCCTACCTTGTGACGGGCGATATGGAACGATTTCTCGCAGTACTCGTCGTCGCGACACCATGTCCGCTCCTTATTGCTGCGCCGATTGCTTTCCTGGGCGGGCTTTCCAAGGCCGCCAGGCGCCAGATCATCATCAAGACTCCCGAGACGCTCGAGCGGCTGGCGAATGCGACAACAATCTATTTCGACAAGACCGGAACGCTGACACTTGGCATACCAGCGCTTCGGGCGATAGAAATGCTCGATGCGACCGTCGGAGAGGATAGGGCGCTCGCGCTTGCTTCAGCACTTGAGGAACACTCGCTTCATCCGATCGCTCGGGCTCTCGTCTCGGAAAATCGGGCCCAGCAGGGAGTCGATCTCGATGCTACCGAGGTTGTGGAAAAGCTCGGCGAAGGTATCCGCGGTCGGATTGATGGCGAGGAGTATCGTATCGAAAAGAGTAGCTCTCTTGATGGTATGGCCGTCGAGCTTCATGGCCCTCGCGGCACGATCGCCCGTTTCGTTTTCGATGATGTGCCAAAGCCGGGGATCGAGGAAACTTTCTCATACCTTACTCGGCGGGGCTTTGCGCTCTCGGTTCTAACTGGCGATAAGGAAGCGAATGCACATCGGGTACTTGATCGCTATAACCTCCCCATCATCGCGGAATGCGATCCGGTCCGAAAGATGGCAGTAGTGGAGGAAGCGAAGAAAGCAGGAAACATCGTCATCATGGTGGGCGATGGTGTGAACGATGCGCCGGCACTCGCGCTTGCCGATGTCGGGGTCGTTTTTTCAGGGACGGAGAACAGCCTCTCGCTTGAAGCGGCAGATGCGGTCATCCTGAAGCGCGATATCGGACTCTTTCAAGAACTCATCCATGTGAGCCGCCGTTCCTATCGTATCGCGCGGGAGAGTATGCTTATCGGCATCGGACTTTCCATCATCGGTATGTTTGCCGGGGCGCTCGGCTATCTCCCGCCCGTCCAAGGCGCGATTCTCCAGGAGGTGATCGATGCGCTGGTCATCGTGAACGCAGTCCGTGCCGCTTACCGCTAGGTATTTTTACTCTTGACGGAATATTTTTACTCTTGACGGAATCAGTTTTTCGGTGTACCGTGCGAGATAAGTTTTCTCACGTACCTATCAATCAACCGTTTGGAGGTTCCACCATGGCAGAGCCGCAGCTTGCTCATCCGTTTTTCGGGGGGTCACACCTCCTGCCCGAGCCCCTGAGCCGGGCCGTCGATGACGCCGCCGATCTCGCCGAAGCCCTCGCCCGAAAGGACGAAGAACACTGGCTGCTGAGTCTCCTGACGCACTTTGGTGCTGGACACGAGGCGGTGCTCGACGCCTTCCAGGCTCGCTTTGGTCGTCCTGGCGAAACGCCAGGCGAACGAGCTTCGGTCGAGGGTCAGACCTATTTCTGGCAGCGCTATGCCGAGGCGATCGAAGCCGCGCTTCGTGAAGACCCGGTCAGTGCGAACGACCTGGCTCACGAAACCATTGCGAGATACCGGCTCAGCTGAAAGCCGGCCTTCCCCAGGCGGGCGCATGATGTACTCCATCGGCGCCCGCTCTTCTTTTATCTTGCTTTAGGCCGAAATCCGTGTCATACTGCTCTCGCCGTTTTGCGGCATTTTTCTTTACGACAAGCAATTTTTCTCCATGGCCAAAGACAACGTCGTTCTTCGGTTCGACAAAGTTTCATTCGAATACGGGCACAAGAAGCCGATCCTCGATGAGGTGAGTTTTTCCATCCGCCGCGGTTCGAAGATCACGCTCATGGGACAGAACGGCGCGGGAAAAAGCTCGCTCTTCAAGCTCATCACGGGCGAATCCAAGCCGACATCTGGCCGTATCTCGATCGATCGCGACGAGACCGTTGCTATCGGGCGACAGACGATCCCGAGGGATCAGCTCGACCTGACCGTCGAGGAATACTTTCAACAGTTTTTCCATGAGAAGCAGTGGGATCTGCCGAAGCATATCCAGAATGTCCTCGAAGTCGTCCACCTTTCTGTGCCGCCGATGGACAAGAAAATCCGCCAGTTCAGCGGTGGACAGCAGGCGCGGCTCCTCCTCGCTTCAGCGCTCATTCAGAATCCGGACATTCTCCTCCTCGATGAGCCGACAAACAATCTCGACGCTGATGGCATCGCGCACCTCACGCAGTTCCTTATCGATTACGACAAGACCGTCATCGTCATTTCTCACGATGCAGATTTCTTGAATTCGTTCACGCACGGCGTGCTCTACCTCGACGTCTACACGCACACTATCGAACAGTACACCGGCGACTACTATGACGTGGTGGAGGAAATCAAACGGCGCATCGAGAAGGAACAGAGTGAGAACGTCCGGCTCGAACGGACCATCAAGGAGAAGAAGGAACAAGCCAACGTCTTTGCGAACAAAGGCGGCAAGCTCCGCGCCGTCGCGAAACGTATGCGTACGCTAGCCGAAGAGCTCGAGGAGAACAAAGTCGATATCCGCCAGGAGGATAAGACGCTCCCGGCGTTCGAGATCCCAACCAACAATGTCATCGGACCGATCGTCGATATCAAGACCGTCTCGCTTGTCACAGCGCTCGGACCAGCAGTGAAGCGGGTCGATCTCGTACTCAAGAAGAACACCCATCTCCTCGTGACGGGTCCGAATGGCATTGGCAAGAGTACGTTCCTCGAGGCGCTCGCGACCGGGGATACCGACCGCGCCATCATCACTCCAGGCGTCAAAGTCGGCTACTACCGTCAGGATTTCTCGACGCTCGATTTCAATGAAACCGTCGCGAGTACGCTGCTCGCGGTGATGCAGGAAAAGAATATCCAGCAGGCCTACGCGATTGCGGCCAAATTCCTCGTTCCGGCTGAGCTCCTCCAAAACAAGGTAGAGAGCCTCTCTGAAGGACAGAAGGGACTCCTCATGTTCGCGCGGCTCTATGCCGAAAAGCCGGATCTCCTGATCCTCGACGAACCGACCAATCATATCAACTTTCGTCATCTCCCGGTGATTGCCGAAGCGCTCGACAAATACCAGGGTGCGATGATTTTTGTCTCGCACGTGCCGGATTTCGTAGCCCAGATCCGCATCGACGAGGTGCTCGATCTCGAAACGCTTCGCGGCTAGCAGACGCTTGACGGACGCCCTCTGAACGGGTAGCCTCCGGGTACGAATTTCC
>CAZTYU010000024.1:0-4019 GCA_964617535.1 uncultured Bdellovibrionales bacterium
CTATGCAAGGAGCCAGAAAATGGTCTCTCCAGCTCGGCGGGCGTGAGTTAAGCATTGCTACCGGCCTCCTCGCCGGTCAGGCGAACGGTGCAGTGACGGTGCAGTACGGTGATACCGTCGTCCTCGCGACAGCGGTTATGAGCAAGGAAATGTCCCGGATCACGGGGTATTTTCCGCTCATGGTGGACTTCGAGGAACGCTACTATGCGGCGGGTAAGATCAAGGGTTCGCGCTTCATCAAGCGCGAGGGTCGACCGTCGGACGATGCGATCCTCTCGGGTCGCGCGGTGGACCGGACCGTCCGCCCGCTTTTCAATAGCCGGATGCGGAATGAAGTCCAGGTCGTCACCACTGTCCTCTCCATCGACGGGGAAAATGATCCGGATGTCGTCGCGATGATCGCGGCGTCGGCGGCACTGACACTTTCGGATATCCCGTGGGGCGGCCCGATCGGCGCAGTGCGCGTTGGCATTCTCGGAGACGGGGGCTTTGTCCTGAATCCGTCGAGTGAGGAGCGGGGGGCGAGCACGCTCGATCTCTTGGTTTCGGGTACGCACGATAAGATCAATATGATCGAGTGTGGCGCAAACGAGATTCCGGAAGACAAAATGACCGAAGCGTTCCGTTTCGGCCATGAAGCGATCCAGAAAATTACTGACTTCATCGAAAGCGTACGGAAAGAAGCGGGCCGTGAAAAACGAAAGGCGGCACTTCTCGTGGGGAGCGAAGCGTTTGAGTCGAAGATGAGGGAATATATTAGCTCGCTTGGTCTTGCCGAAGCCCTCTACCTCAGGCCCAAATCAGCCATGACTGAAAAAGTAGCTGAAATTGAGGCTCAGGCAGCCGAATACGCAGCGACCAATTTCCCTGACGAGCCTAATCAGTCAGAAGTGCTTTCGCTCATTACCGAGGAACTTTCGGACGAAGCGCTTCATACCAATATCCTTGAACGCGAGGCGCGCCCGGATGGTCGCAAGCTGACCGAGATCCGTCCACTCGCTTCCCAGGTCGGCGTTCTACCGCGCACGCACGGCACTGGCCTCTTCACTCGTGGTGAGACGCAGGTTTTGACTGTGACGACCCTCGGCGCCCCAGGTGATGAGATGGTCGTCGATACAATGGAGACGGATGAAAAGAAGCGCTACATGCATTTCTACAACTTCCCGGCCTATTCCGTCGGCGAGATCAAGCCGATGCGCGGCCCGGGCCGGCGCGAAGTCGGCCATGGGGCACTCGCCGAAAAGGCGCTCGTCCCAGTCCTGCCGAGCAAGGAAGAGTTCCCGTACACGATTCACCTGGTCTCGGAAGTTCTTTCGTCGAATGGCTCTTCGTCGATGGGCTCGACTTGTGGCTCGACGCTTTCTCTCATGGATGCTGGCGTGCCGATCAAAAAGCCGGTTTCTGGGATCGCGATGGGCGTCATTACCGGTAAAGACGGCCGTTTCAAGGTACTAACTGACATTCAGGGCCTCGAGGACCATTACGGTGATATGGATTTCAAGGTTGCCGGAACGAAAGATGGCATTACCGCCATGCAGATGGATGTGAAGATTGATGGGCTTACCCCAGATATGCTCGGGATCGCCATCAAACAGGCTCTGGCGGCCCGGCTCGAGATCATGCAGGTGATGCTCGCCGCCATCCCCGAACCGCGGAAAACGATGTCCCCGTACGCGCCGCGTATCACCACGCTCCACATCAATCCCGAGAAGATCCGTGACGTCATCGGTCCCGGCGGCAAGATGATCAATCAGATCATCGACGAGACTGGTGTCTCGATCGATATCGAGGACGACGGGTCGGTTTTCATCACTTCTGTGGACGAAACGAGCGCGAAAGAAGCGGTCGAATGGGTTCGCAACATCACCCGCGAGGTCGTGGTCGGCGAGCTGTTCCAGGGGCGAGTGACCCGGATCATGAACTTCGGCGCGTTCGCCGAGGTGCTTCCGAATCAGGAAGGTCTCATCCATATCTCGGAACTGGCTGATTATCGAGTTGAAAAGGTTGAGGATGTCGTCAAGGTCGGCGATGTCGTCCCGGTCATTGTGAAAGAGATCGACTCGCAGGGGAGAATCAATCTCTCGCATAAGATGGCAAAGGCGAAAATCGTCCGAGAGGAACTCGGCGAAGAACGCGAATAGTGCGAATAGCGTTCGCAAAAGAGAGATAGTATACTAAGAGAGGAATAGCCTCTCTTTTGTATTTGTATGGATTGGTTCAAAACAAAAAAAACCACTACTGAATCGACGACTTCCCCTGAACACCTCCTGGCGCTTGTGCGGACGATGGAGGACGATATCGCCGGCCGTGAGGTTCCGACAGAGATGGCCAAGCCGGCCGAGCCGCTCGTCACATTTCGTCCCGATGCAGCGGTCGGTGCGCCGTTTTTTGCTGCGCCCGGAGTTGCTGCCGCTCCTGAAACAGAATCCGTTCCAGCTGAGTCGAGCCCTTTCTTGGCTGAAACCGTTGAGACTCCGGCTGAGGTGACCGTAGAAACACCCACATTTGACCCCCCGCTAGTGACGGCCGCACCAGAAACCTCCTCTTCGGAAGAGTCTGAGACGGTCGCTTTCACAACGGAGCGTCAACCAACCGCACCAGCCTTTCAGGCTTCTTCAATTTCACGTCTTTTCCGTAGTCTGCCCGGACTTTTTCAGGATCGAAGGATTCGTATCGTTTCAATTGTTGCGGTGATTCTCCTTTTGGTGGCGGTTGGCGCCGGGGGGTATTTTTGGTGGCAGTCTATCCGGAATTCAGACGATGTATCTGAGATGAAAGTGGAATCCCCGAAGATACCGGAGACAACGCTGCACGCAGAATCTCAAAGCCAGGCAAAATACCTCACTGCTCAGCCAAATATCCTCTCTTTTGACACGGAGACGGTGACAGCAGAACAGATCAAGAGCACACTGCTTCAGGCCGGACAGGCCATTCAGAGGGATAATCTCCCGGGCGCGGTCGAATTCCTCGTCCGCGATCAAAAGCTAAATCCGCTTGCGTTCTCTCGATTTGCGTACCTCGCGAAGCTTGCTATCCCGGGCGAGCTCCTCGGTACTCTTGATGAGCCATTCTCGCTCTATATTACGATTGATGACGGCCGTCCGAGAGCCGCTATCCTAGCGTACGCGAAAGATGCCCCAGCTTTTGAGGCTGAGCTAAAGAAGTCTGAGAAGAATCTAGCAGCAGCACTTGAACCGCTCTTCCTCGATGTGACGACCGCACCAAAAACCAACCTGACGTTCCGGGATAGCACCTACCTTGAGCGGCCGATTCGTTTTTCCAATGTCGATGCTTCGCTCGGACTTTCGGTTGACTATGCGGTACGCGGGAGACAGTGGGTCGTCGGCACGAGCAAGGATGCGCTCCGATCCGTTCTCGACAAAACTGGCTTGTAAAAAGGATTTTTCGAAAGTCAAACACTTATTATTTCGAGCGGCACTTCAAGTGATGTGCCGCTTTCGTTTTCACAACGCCGAATAACCGCGCAAATGAAATATATTTCGTCTTCCAAATTGACTCGAGCATTTTTTTCTGCTATAATGAGTTTGTCGTAGTGAGAAAGTTGCTTGAAAACATGATCTGAACAGCGAAAGACCTCTCCTCCCCAATTCTTGAGGCCGAGAAGTCTTTCACTGTTTAACCGTTCGGTGCATCGTCACCAAACTGCTCCTATTCTGGTCTGGAGCGTGCCGCCAAAACAAAAACAAAAATGTCGAGAAATATAATATATCGCTCGGCCTTTACACAAAAACACAAAACAAAAACCAGTTCCTTCAAAAATTGTGATGGCAAAAGCCAAAGAACGGTGAAAGATCAGGATTTAACCAGAAACGTCCTACCAATTGCGTGAGCATCAAACCACATACCTCTCCAAGGTGGAAGCGAAAATGCCTCTCACCCGGGCTATACTTCTCCAGAGATATGTTGGGCACACGCACGCTGGGCGCTTGTACAGCCAATTTTTTTAAAATATTGGGCGTCGTCAAGCGCCCGGCACCAACACCTCCGGTTCCGGGCAG
>CAZTYU010000024.1:4119-6230 GCA_964617535.1 uncultured Bdellovibrionales bacterium
AAGCTCCGGAAAATGGAGAAAGCTGCCGCCATTTACCTGAAAGAAAAGCGGCTCGGAGACCGAGACTATTCCTTTGATGTCATTGCCGTTACGTTTTATTCTGGCCGAGAGCCAGAAATCCGGCATCTCGACCATGTCTTTCTCTCGTAGACAGACCGGTACCGACGATGTATACTGAGACTATCTTAATCGCACATGTATGGCTTTGGATACCACAGTACTCGCAGAACTGAAAGAGAAACTTCTCGCTGAAAAAGCGCGCCTTGAGGGTGAACTCGGGCGTTTTGCCAAGCCTACCGGCGCCCCTGGGGACTATACGACCCAGTTCGAAAACATTGGGACCGATCCGGACGAGAACGCCAGCGAGGTCGAGGAATATGCCGATAACGTTGCCATCGAAGGGACGCTCGAGACCGAGCTCAAGGACGTGAATGACGCGCTCGCCAAGATGGAAGTCGGGACTTATGGCATTTGTGAGAAGACCGGTGAGGAGATTCCGCTGGATCGACTCCAAGCGTATCCTGCCGCCCGAACGCTCGTCGGCGCCTAGGCATTCGATTATGTCTGTTCTCCGCCCGAAGACGGCTTTGACTGTCCTCGGGCTTTTCGTTTTTTTGGCGCTGCTCGATGGCGCATATCGTTCCGGCGCCTTTTTGTCGATTCCCCCGGTCTGCAACCCCGGAATCGGACTTGGTATAGAGCTTTCTCCGTCTTTGATGTGGGCAGCGATACTCCTGATACTGACGCTCGTCCTTTCGCAGGCATTCAAAAAGCCATTCGGGTGGGAAAATGTCGCCTGGGGAGCAGTTTTCATTGGTGGGGTGACCAATGCCATCGATCGGCATGCGCGAGGCTGCGTCACGGACTACCTGCATGTGCCGTTCTTCCCAAGTTTCAATCTGGCTGATATTATGATTTTTCTCGGGGTTATGTTACTCGGTCTCTCTTTTCTCGGGATACTGTCCAAAGCCAAGCCGTATGTCAGCTAAAGTCTACTCCGGAGCAACGGTCGGACTCGATGGAGTCCTGGTTGAGATTGAAGCGGATATTCTCTCCAAGGGACTTCATCAATTTAGCGTGGTCGGTCTCCCGGATGCGGCAGTCAAAGAGGCACGAGATCGGGTCAGCGCGGCGATAAAAAATACCGGCTTTCGTCCGCCGCATATGAGCGGCCGAGTGACGGTCAACCTCGCCCCGGCCGATCTCCCCAAGGGTTCGGCGGCCTATGATCTGCCTATCGCGCTCGCCTTTCTCCTTGCGACGAAACAGATCGCCTTTCCGTTCGAGAGGAAATTTTTTATTGGCGAGCTTTCTCTTGATGGGCGGGTGCGGCCGGTCGCGGGCGTCTTGCCGCTCGTTCTTTTTGCCAAGCGTCGAGGGTTTGAAGCCGTGTTCGTGCCAGAAGAAAATGCCCGGGAGGCGGCGCTGGTTCCGGATATTGCTGTCTATCCTGCATCAACCCTGAATGCGCTTGTGGCACATCTCGAGGGTCGGGCGCTCATCGCTCCAGCAGAGAAGACAGAACCGACCGATGGGGAGCGAAGAAACGCAGCGGATTTCTCGCTCATTCGCGGCCAGGAACATGCCAAGCGTGCGCTCGAGATCGCGGCCGCGGGCGGGCACAATATGCTCATGATCGGTCCGCCGGGAAGTGGCAAGACCCTCCTCGCCAAAGCGCTCCCGACTATTCTCCCGGAGCTGACATTCGAGGAGTGTCTTGAAGTGACACAGATATTTTCGGTCGCAGGGCGATTGTCGCGCGGCGAGGCACTCGTCGAGGAGCGTCCATTCCGATCGCCGCATCATACGGCGAGCAATATCTCGCTCATCGGCGGGGGAACGTTGCCGAAGCCCGGGGAAATCAGTCTCGCACACCGTGGCGTGCTTTTTCTGGACGAGTTCGCAGAATTTCCCCGCTCGCTCCTCGAAAGCCTACGCCAACCACTCGAAGACGGACTAGTGACGATCGCTCGGGCCAAGGGAACGCTCGAATTCCCGGCGCGTTTCATGCTCGTTGCGGCGATGAACCCGTGTCCGTGCGGCCATCATGGTGATCCCGACCGCGTCTGCGGCTGTAGTGCTTACCAGATAGAAAAATATCGGCAGAAAGT
>CAZTYU010000024.1:6330-14282 GCA_964617535.1 uncultured Bdellovibrionales bacterium
CAAAAAGGGGAAAACGGCGTGAAGACGACCACGTATCGGGTGAGCTATCATAACGGCAAGGAGGTGAGCCGGAAGGTGCTCAGGGCCGAGGTCACGAAAGAGCCCGTGACGGAACTTATCACCCAGGGGACGTATGTGAAGACGGGGAAAAGTCACCGCGGAGCGGCCTCGTGGTATGCTTGGACCGGAACCATGGCTGCGGCTAACCCCTGGCTCCCGAAGGGGAGCTATGTCCGGGTGACGAACATGGATAACGGAAAGTCGGTGATCGTCGTCATCAATGATCGCGGACCGTTTGTTCCCGGGCGCATCATTGATCTCGATAAAGTAGCGTTCGAGAAAATCGCCTCGCTTGGTGCCGGCGTCATCAATGTGAAGATGGAAGAAATTGTGAACTAAAAAGAAATATGAGAGAAGGTAGATTTTTCGAGAACAAGAAGGAGTCCACAAATACGTTCATAGAAAAGGGAGAATACATCGAGCCGGCTGAGTTCGATAAGCTTATTTTTGACTACAAAAAAGAGCGTCAGCGAAGGGATGTCTTGGCAAGAATTATGGGGGTCACGGAATACGTAAAAGAACCGAATGAACGCCAAGAAAAAATTATTTCTGTGACGCTCCGTGCCGCCGAGGAAGTGATCAATCAATATTCACCGAGGCGAGTACAACTATCGAAGACAAATGTTTTCCTTATGCGTCGTGAGGATGCTGTCGTGCGGTTCGGAGCCGACGATGAGGAGGGAGGGAGAGCGAATATCCAAGGAGGAGTTTTTGTCTATACTTCTTCAAAAGTATCTGATAGTATGTTGGCCCATCATGCAGCGCATGAGTTGACCCACCATGCTTCTTTTCACAGAATTAAGATACTGCGACCAGAGCCAGGAAAGCCGTACTACGGAGTAGGCAATCGATCGGGATTGACTATCGGTCATCCGCATCACGGATTCGACTCGGAAGACGGGGGCTATGAGCTGTTCACTGCGTTGAACGAGGCAGTGACCGAGCAGATCGCCATAGAGATTATGTCCTTGATGAAGCAGAAATCACGACTCTTGGATCAAGACTTTGCGACACTGAAGCGTATCTACGGCATAGATTCATCTCGATACTCTCTCGGTAAGGAAGTTGAAAATCCCGACAAAGACAATCAGTATTTTTGGAGTGGATCTTATGAACAAGAAGTTGATGCGTTACGCACAACATGTGAGGAGATATATGGTAATAATCGAGAAAGATTCTCTTCTCCTCATGAAGTGTTTGGCGTGTTCGCTGAAGCATATTTCTCTGGGAAACTTTTGAAACTTGCCCGCCTGATAGAGAAAAATTATGGGGAAGGGACATTTCGACTCCTTTCTAATCTCAAAACTTATGAGTGACATAAGAGCGAAAAAATCACTCGGGCAGAATTTCTTGAAGGACGATGCGGTCATCGAGCGGATTTTGGAGACGGCTGATATCCAGCTGGCGGACCAGGTTTTCGAGATTGGTCCGGGAACCGGGAGACTGACGGATGCACTCGATGGTCGGGCGAAGAAAATAGTGGCGATGGAGCTTGATCACGAACTGGTCGAGCGACTCTCGAAACACTTCGAGGCGAGCGAAGGAGTGTCGATCCTTGAGGGCAACATCCTTGATGTCAATCTGAACGAGATGCTCTCGCATGCCGGATTTGAGAGTGGGAAGTATAAAGTGGTCGCGAATATCCCGTACTATATTACGGCGCCGATCATCCGGACGCTGCTTTCGCTCGAGACAGCGCCGGAGAGCCTGACGCTCATGGTACAGAAAGAGGTCGCCGAACGAATGACGGCCGAGCCGGGAGACATGAGCCTCCTCTCCATCATGGTTCAGTACTATAGCGACGCTGAAATTGCTTTTACCGTTCCAAAGACGGCCTTTGACCCAGTGCCGAAAGTCGATTCGGCGGTCGTCCATCTCGTCCCGAAGCGGCACTATGATGCCGAAGAAGACCGGAAGCTGTTCCGTATCGCCCGGGCCGGTTTCGCGGCGCGGCGGAAGACGCTGGTCAACAATCTCTCCTCGAGTCTCCATCTGGAGAAGCTGGCGATTACCAAAATACTTGAAGCCATCGGTCTTTCAGCGAATGTCCGGGCGCAGGCGCTCAGTCTCTCTGATTGGGAGCGACTGCAAGAAAAACTTTCAGTCGAACGACATACATAAGTATGCGGTCCGGAGCTCAAGACGAGGCCTATTTGAAACTCTATGACGAGCAGGCGGACAGCGTTTTCCGTTTCGCTTATTTCAAGCTCCTTGATCGCGACCGGGCCGAAGAAGTGACGCAAGAAGCGTTTGTCCGGACCTGGGAGTATCTCCAGGCTGGGAAACCGGTAGATAACCTCCGCGCATTCGTCTATCGAGTAGCCAATAACATCATCGTCGATCAGTTTCGGAAAAAGCGGGAGCTTTCACTCGACGCGCTCCGTGACGAAGGGTTTGATGCGGGATTCGAACCGCTTGCCGGGGCCGACCTCCAGATGGATGCCGCGGCAATCCGAAAAGTCATCGATAGTCTCGATGCGAAATACCGAGACGCCGTACTCCTCCGACACGTGAACGGAATATCGGTCAAAGAGATCGCGGTCATCCTCGGGGTGAGCGAGAACGTCGCATCCGTCAGAATCCATCGCGGGATCGAAAAACTCCGCCTCCTCGTACCAGAGGATGTGACCGGTCGTAAGAAAGAGCCGCTCGAGAGCGACACACAGTAAGGCTATGAACCACCAAGACATCGAACAACTCTTTTCTCGGGCTCGCAACGTCCGACTCTCGGAGGAAGCTCGGACGGCTGGCCGAGCAGCGCTTTTGGCGCGCATGAGTTCTGGGACGGCGGCCCCATATCCAGCCCATCGCTTCAATTGGCTGGGATCAGTCTGGCTCCGCGCCGGCAGTTTTGCCTCACTCCTTTTCCTGGTCGGCGGAACGGCCTGGGCGGCTGAAGGCGCGCTTCCGGGCGATGCATTGTACGTTTGGAAGACAAAGGTAAACGAACCAGCGAGGCTGGCGGTGTTGCCGACGCCGGTTGCTCGCGCTGAGTGGTCGGTGGAACTCATTTCACGCCGCTTAGGAGAGGCAGAGGCGCTGGCGTCAAATGGGAAACTGGATGAGAACACGCAGGCTTTATTGGAGGAAAAATTGAATCAAGAACGCGACCGAGCGGATGCATTCAGTCAATCAAGTGGTGACGAGAACTGCGAAGAGATCGAGGCTGAGATCAAAGCGCGCATCGAAAGCGTCAGGCACGTTGAGGTGCGAGAGGATGCCGGCCGGCTTCGTATCCGCGTCCGAGAAGAGCATGAAGAGGAGGAAACTGAGGAGGAAAAGCGGCGTGAGAATGAAGTGCGTTATGACGATGGTTGGGTCGAAGAGAATGAACTGCACGAGGATCAGCACGAAAGCGATGACGACGATACCGATGTTCAAGCGTCTAGGCAATCGAATTCAGTGATCGAGAAGAAGAGTTCGGCCGAAAAGATATCTGAGTCGAAAAAAGAATCATCTGTCAGCGCAAAGAGTTCGACGCCAACTTCGGAGCAGCCGAAAAGTGAGTCTTCCGGTAAAGATGGTGAAGATGATGAGGATTCAGATGGTAGCGATACGGCCGAGGATGACCAGGAAGAACTTATTTCGGAAAGTGCGGCCCGATCAAAGGCACTCGCTGCGGTCCCGGGAACGGTAAAGGAGAGTGAACTGAAAGATGAGGATGATGATCCGGTTTGGGAAGTGAAAATTCGTCGCTCGAGCGACAGCGAGGAAGTGAAGGTGATCGTTGATGCCCGATCGGGCAGTATCAAAAAAATTGAAGATTAAAAACGCCCTGACCCGGGCGTTTTTGTTGTATCTACAACCGACTATTTTGCGAGCGTGAATGCGAGGAATGCCGCGTATCCAGCAGCAAGGGCGATGAACCAACCCGGAAGTTTTCGGTACGAGAAATAGCGGTGGTCGGAAGAAGAAAGCTGTAACATCCAGTACCCGATGCCGCCGAAGAAGAGGCCGAGCGGAAAGAGCGAGCGGAGTGAGAGAATGAGCGGGCTTGTGACAAAGACAATAAATACCAGCGTTCCGATGAGCCGCTTGGCCTTGGTTTCGCCGAGGATGACGGGGAGGGTGAGAACGCCGTCGGCGCGGTCGCCGGCGATGTCTTTGAAGTCCTTGATCGGGATGATGGCGAGATAGGCAAAGAAGAGGAGGGCGGTAATCGAGGCGGGAAGGGCGCCGATGTTTTTCTCGGCTGAGAATACGATGAAACCGGCAAAGAGAATAAGAAGGCTGGCCAGGCTTGCGAGAGCAGTGGTAACCACGGGCAAGCGCTTCAGTCTGAGCGGATCTGCCGAGTAGAGAAAGGCGATTGCCTGGTAAAGGACGAGGAGGAGCGCGGCCTGCGTCGATACGATAGCGGCCAAAAATACCGAAGCTGCGAAGAGGATGCCACCGATCGCTCGGTAATTTCCGGTGTCGATGATCCCAGTCACGAGCGGGCGATGGCTGTTGGTGATCCGATCGATCGCGACATCGCGGAGGTCATTCACGACGACCGAGGCGAGCCACGCGCAGGTGGTCGCGACGAGGAGGATGAAGAGGCCGGCAAAGTGGAAGATATCGGGACGGAAAGCATGATTGCCGTGGAGCATCGCGAGACCTGCTCCGATGAGGAAGAGGCCGATGTGATAGATGATTTGAGGGAAGCGCGCATTTCGCATGAGTGCCCAGAAGAGGTCTCGGAAGTAGGCGAAAACAAGAAGCAGCACAATTGGTACGATGAGCGACCCGTACATGAGGCTCATCTTGATCGCAAGGACGCTCTCGATGTCCGGCGGATTGAGGATAAAAAGCGGCGCGGGTGAGAGCATGAGGCGGGCGATATCGTGTTCGCCTACCGCCATGAATCCGAGGCTCGGTCCCCAGAGGAGGATGGTAATGATCGATGGGAGTACGCCGATGATAAAAAGCGTGGTGTAAAGGGCGAGACCGGCAGTAAGCGTCCGAAGAACAGAGCGCGATTTGATCCAGGTATAGAGGATGATGAGGAGAATGACGAGTCCGACTTCGAAGCGGACGCCGTACGTGATGCCGATATCCGGCTTGTCGCCGAAGAAGGTGATATAGCGTTCGAGGAGGCCGGCGAGGCTATCGAAGCTATAGAAGCTCCAGAGCCCTGCGCCGCGAGAGATGATTTCGTCGACGATCGGCGGTGTCCAGATCACGAGGAAACCAGTGATGAGGATATTGGCGGCCTCCCGCACCTTGCTTCGTCCCGCCCAGGCGACGATGGGGAGCGCCGCGAGAAAAATGGTCGTAAATGTCAGGAAGTGATGGGAGAACTGGTAGAAGAATTGATCGGCAAAGCGAAACGGGATGGAATCGAGGGCGTTTTCGATCCCGATGCGAACAGCGATAATGGCGAAAATCGCCACTGCCCAGGTGCCGAGCGTGAGCGGTTGGGCTTCAACTGAACGGAAGAAATTTTGGATCTTGTCTTGCATAGTGAGCCATTATAGCACAGGAGATTTTGGCTCCGCTCCGGCAAGATTTCGGCACAAGCCGAGGGGTGAAGAATTCCCGGGGAGTGGTACAATAGAGTCCTATGTCATTTTGGGAAGCCGGACTCAATCCTGAACAGAAGCGCGCCGCCACGACCGTTGACGGGCCGGTGCTTATTCTGGCCGGGGCCGGGAGCGGCAAGACGAAGACACTGACGCATCGCATCGCGTACCTCCTTGCCGGCTGCCATGTCCGGCCGGAAGCGATCCTCGCTGTCACGTTCACGAACAAGGCGGCGCAGGAGATGCGGGAGCGCGTCGGCCATATGCTCGAGCGGGCGGGTGAAGCAGAGGGAAAGAGTTATCGCATCCCGCAGTTCATCGGTACCTTCCATAATATCTCCGCGCGGATCCTCCGCCGCGATATCGATCGTCTCGGCTATGGAAAAGATTTCAATATCGTTGATGCGGACGAACAGCTCGCGCTTGTGAAGAAGTCGATGAAAGAGCTCGAGATGAATCCGGATCAAGTGAAGCCACGGTCGATTCTCGAGGCGATTTCGAACGCAAAAAACCGCGAGCTCTCGGCCGAGCGATTTCTCTCCATGGCTGAGAGTTACTTCGAGGAGCTCGTCGCCAAGGTCTACCAGCGCTATCAAGCCGGACTGGTCGAGGCGAACGCGCTCGATTTCGATGATCTCATTTTGCTCACCGTGCGGCTTTTGGCCGAGCATCCGGATGTGCTCGAACGCTATCAGGAGACATTCCGCTATATCATGGTGGATGAATACCAGGACACGAACCCGCTCCAGTACCGGCTCGTGAAACTCCTCGCGGCGAAATACCGAAACCTTTTCGTGATCGGTGACGACTACCAGTCAATCTACTCCTGGCGGCAGGCGGATATCCGCAATATTCTCTCGTTCGAGACGGATTACCCCGAAGCTGTTGTTATCACGCTCGATCAGAATTACCGTTCGACGCAGAGTATCCTCGATGCTGCGACGGCCGTTATCAACAACAATGTCAATCAGCGGCACAAGAAACTCTGGACGGACAAGGGGGCGGGCGAAGCGATCGCGCTCTACCCGGCTGAAAGCGAAGAAGATGAGGCAGGCTTTGTCGCTCGCGAGATCCGTACTATTGCCCGCGAGCGCGAGATCCCGTACCACTCGTTTGCGGTGCTTTACCGGACGAATGCCCAGTCGCGCGCGATTGAAGAAGCGTTCCTCCGCGAGTCGCTTCCATACAAAATCGTCGGCGGCGTGAAGTTCTATCAGCGGAAGGAAGTGAAGGATATCGTGGCCTATGTCCGCTTCCTCGCGAATCCGCGCGATTTCCTCGCGCTCGAGCGTATCGTCAATGAACCGAAACGCGGCATTGGCCCGACAACCCTGAAGGCATGGACCGATACGGCCCGTGCCCGCGGACTCGATTTTCTCGCGATTCTTCCCACTCTGAAGTCCGAGGGGATTTTGCCCGAGCGGAAGATCGTGACGATCGAGGCTTTCATGGAACTTTTCGCGCACTGGCAGGATAGTCTCGCGCATGAAGAAGGTCTGACACTCCGCATGCTCCTCGATGTCATCACGCGCGAGAGCGGGTACCTCGAGAGTCTTCGCGATGGGACACCCGAAGGCGAAGCGCGCGAGGAGAATGTGCAGGAACTTTTTTCAGTGGCGCAGAAATACGATGGCGTGCCGGTACGCGAAGCGGTAAGCCGCTTTCTCGAAGAAGTCGCACTCGCCTCGGATACAGACTCGATCGATCAGCGCGCGGACGCCATCCATCTCATGACGGTCCACTCGGCAAAGGGACTCGAGTTCCCGGTAGTCTTCATCATCGGGCTCGAGGAGGGCATCTTTCCGCATTCACGAAGTGCGCTTTCCGGGGCCGAGCTCGAAGAGGAGCGCCGGCTCATGTATGTCGCCCTCACCCGGGCCAAAGAGAAAGCCTACCTCATCCATGCTGACATGCGGACGATTTTCGGCTCGACCCAGATGAATCCGCCATCGCGTTTCCTCGAAGAGATCCCCGAAACGCTCATCACGAAACGTGAGTCGAACGGCACACACCTCTCGTTCGCCAAGCCGCGTCGAAAGAGCTATGCGGCACCGATTCGCCGCTTTACTGCGCCGGTGAAAAATAGCGATGAAACCACTAGCACCCCGATCGCGCCGGCCAAAGACCTGCGGCCGGGGGACATGGTCGAGCACCAGCAGTTCGGGAGCGGCCTCGTCATCGCTGTCGAAGGGACGCTCGTTTCGGTCGCTTTCAAGCGTGCCGGGGTGAAGAAAATGATGCTCGGCGTCGCCCCGCTCAAAAAGGTCTAACTTATTTCTTCTTTCGCTTGCCGTGAAAGGACTGATGGATTTCCTTCAGCCGTTCGTTGGTCACGTGAGTATAGATCTGCGTCGTGGTGATGGAGGCATGGCCGAGCATCGCCTGGAC
>CAZTYU010000025.1:0-13682 GCA_964617535.1 uncultured Bdellovibrionales bacterium
TATGGCATCCGGCTCTTTTGGCCATTTACTGATCGCTGGCACAAATTCTTTTCGGACAAGGATGGCGAGATCCACTACGACCGCGAACACCTCTTCGTCTCATGGTCGCCCGAAGAGATGACCGCACTTGTGGCCGCGCGTGGCAACGACCATTGGATAGAGGAAGATCTCCGCTACATGTACGAGCATCGACTCTCCATCCTCCTGAAGCTCCTCGCCGCGCTCGTCGGTATCGGTGTCCTCGTCGCAATCCTGCCGCTCTAGTCCCAGGGTGATCGAGTCCGCTTGTCTATCCGCTCGCTCCCCGCTACAGTGGGGTTGCTCTCAGTCATACCCTCATGAAACTCCTCGCTATCGAAACCTCGTGCGACGAAACCGCTGCTGCTGTCATCGAATCCGATGGCCAGTCGGTCAGCGTCAGATCGAGCGCCGTCTCTTCACAGGCGGATCTCCATGCTCACTGGGGCGGTGTCGTACCGAACCTCGCCGCGCGCGAACATGTGAAAAACATCATCCCCATCGTTGAATCGGCCCTCCGCGAGGCTACTTTGACGCCCGGCGACATCGACTGCATCGCCGTGACGCAGGGGCCCGGTCTCATCCCGGCGCTTCTCGTCGGAGTCTCGGCTGCCAAGACGCTCGCGCTCGCCTGGCAGAAACCGCTCCTCGGTGTGAACCACCTCGAGGGGCACATCTACGCGAACCTCTTCACCACTGGTGCCGAGCTCCGTTTCCCGCTCCTCGCCACGATCGTCTCTGGCGGCCACACCCAGCTCATCCTGATGCGGGACCATTTCGCATACGACCTCCTCGGCGAGACGGATGATGATGCGGCCGGCGAAGCCTTCGACAAGGTCGCCAAAATGCTCGGCCTCCCCTACCCCGGTGGACCCGAGATCGGGAAACGCGCCGACCAGTATCGACAGACGGCCGAACGCGAGCCAGCAAAAAAATTCCCTCGGCCGATGCTCGATACCGACAATTACCGTTTTTCGTTTTCTGGGCTGAAGACGGCCGTCCTCTATTCCCTAAAAAAAGAATCCGCCGAAACACTGACTGATCCCGACTTCATCGCCGCGACAGCGCATGAATTTCAGGAAGCTGTCGTCGACACACTTGTCGGAAAGACCGAGCGCGCGATCCAAGAGTTCCAACCGAAGACCCTCGTCATCGCGGGCGGCGTCTCGGCCAACGCGAGGCTTCGAGAACGGATGGAATCCATGGTCGCACAGTATCCCGACTGTCAGTTCCTCATGCCTCCGTTTCAGTACTCGCTCGACAACGCCGCAATGATCGGTGCCGCCGGCATCCTCCGATATGCTCGCATGAATGAGACCGAGCGCACGGCACTCCGGTCGAATGTTGGAATACTCGAACCATCGGCTCACTTTCCACTCGCTCACGAATGACCATTATGGAAAAATTTCTCCTCATTGATAACGGCAGCACTCTCACCGAAAGCCTGGCTCAGCTCTTACCGATGAGACCGACCACCGTTCGCTTCGGTGATATCCGACCGGCGAGTGCGGCCGGGTACGACTGTGTCATTCTCTCCGGCAGCAGCCGATTGCCGGTAGTAGGCAATGAATCAGCCTTCAAATCAGAAATCACGCTGATTCGAGAAAGCGCCGTACCAATCATTGGCATCTGCCTTGGCGCCGAACTTATCGGTCATGCTTTCGGCGGCATGCTTCGTGATCTCGGAGAGAAACGGAAAGGACTAGTCGATATTACTTCCACTGACGAAGAGAAAGTTCTCCTTGAAAACGGTCGTCATTTCAGCGTCTACGAGGCCCACCAGTGGGCGCTAGAGACTGTACCGGAAAATTTTAAGATACTGGCCGAGTCTGACCACGGCCCAGAGATCATCAAACACGTCTCGCGGCCGATCTGGGGCCTTCAGTTTCATCCCGAGCACCTGACGGAAAGCACGCTGGGCGATGAGATATTCATGCGCATTCTCAATCACTCGCTCGCCGCACGAAACATATGATCGTCGACGCCATAAGGACCGATCGGGTGTACCCAGGAAAAGAATCGCTGATTGATTTTCTCGATCGTTCACTCGCTACGCTCAGCGATCATTCCGTCCTCGTCATCACATCGAAAGTCGCGGCACTCTGCGAAGGCCGCTACCTCTCCAAAGAAGCTGGACTGCGCGAGGAAACGATCGCCAGCGAATCCGACTACTACCTCCCCAAAAGCGAAAGTGCGTACGGTGTCCCAATCACGATCCGGGATAATGCTTTTGTCGCCCGCGCCGGTATCGACGGATCGAACACGGACGGTGTGTATTCACTCCTCCCGGCTGATGGCTACGCTACAGCAAAAGTAATCCGGGCCTATCTGGAGAAGCGGTTCGACAGAGAGAATGTCGGCGTCATCGTCACCGATAGCCACTCGACCCCGCTCCGACGCGGAGTGACCGGTGTCGCGATCGGCTGGAGCGGCTTCATCGGGCTGAAAGAGTACGCAAACGTTCCCGATATATTCGGCCACCGCTTCACGACGCATACCAACATAGTCGATGCGCTCGCGGCCGCTGCCGTCCTCGCGATGGGCGAGGGTGCCGAACAGACGCCGCTCGCTATTATTTCCGATGTCCCCTTTGTCGATTTCAATCCCGGCTCCCCGACAGAAGAGGAGTTGGATTTCTTCAAGCCATCCCTGGAGGCAGATCTCTTCGCACCGCTCATCGACTACAAAAAACTTCGAAAAGGGCGGCTCAGATAGCGATTTTTCCTTGAATCCAAGCCTTTCCCATGCTAGGGTGGGCATATATGGAAGAGAAAGAATTTCCTAAAGCCTACGATCCGAAAAACTGGGAGTCTACTATCCTCGCCCGTTGGGACGAGGCGGATTTGGCTAACCCCGACACCTGTATCAAGGCTGGTGTCACCAAAGCCGATGCCGAACCTTTTTCTATCGTCCTGCCACCGCCGAATGTCACCGGTACCCTCCATATCGGCCACGCTGCGATGCTCGCGATCGAAGACACGATCGTTCGCTACAAACGGATGTCCGGCTACCGGACGCTCTGGCTCCCGGGTACCGACCATGCTGCCATCGCCACCGAAAGCAAAGTGCGGAAGATCCTTCTCGAAGAAGAGGGCAAGTCTCGCCAGGATCTGGGTCGCGAAGAGTTTCTGAAGCGGGTGGAAAAATTTGCACTCGATAGTCATGACACGATCGTCGGACAGGTGAAACGTATGGGTTCGTCCGTCGACTGGTCACGCGAAGCCTACACCATCGACGAAACCCGCAGCCTCGGAGTGCGCACTGCGTTCAAACGCATGTACGATGCGGGCATCATCTATCGAGGCAATCGCATCGTGAACTGGGACCCGGTCGGACAGACGACCATCTCTGATGACGAAGTCGTCTACAAAGAAGAGAGCGCCAAGCTCTACTACCTAAAGTACGGTCCATTCGAGATCGCGACCGCTCGCCCCGAGACCAAGTTCGGCGACAAATACGTCGTCATGCATCCCGAAGATCCGCGCTACGCCGAGTATGCCGACGGACAGAAGCTCACCGTCGAGTGGATAAATGGACCGATTGAGGCGACGATTGTAAAGGACTCTGCCATCGATATGGCATTCGGTACGGGCGTCATGACGATCACACCGTGGCATAGCATGGTCGACTTTGAGATGGCCGAGCGGCACGGACTCGACATGGAGCCGATCATCGATCTCTCTGGAAAACTTCTTCCTGTGGCCGGAGAATTCGCCGGGATGCTCATCACCGAAGCGCGCGAGAAAATCATCGCCAAGCTCGAAAGCAAAGGCCTCGTCACCAAAATCGAAGATCCGTACGTCCATCAGGTCGCAACCGCCGAACGCACCGGGGCCACCGTCGAACCGCAGGTCATGCGCCAATGGTTTATCGGTGTCAATCGCGAATTCGAGCGAGACGGAAAATCCGTGACACTGAAATCACTCATGCAAGACGCCGTCCGATCAAAAAAGATCACCATTCTTCCCGAGCGCTTTGAGAAAAACTACTTCTACTGGATCGACAATCTCCGGGACTGGTGCATCTCGCGCCAGATTTGGTTCGGCCACCAGATCCCCGTCTGGTACCGCGGCAATGAAACCTACTGCGGTCTCGAGGCGCCCGCGGGCGACGACTGGCAGCAGGACCCCGATACGCTCGACACCTGGTTCTCATCCGGACTCTGGACCTTTTCGACGCTCGGCTGGCCCGACGAAGCAGCCGACGATTTCAAGACCTATCACCCGACCGCGCTCCTCGAAACCGGCTATGACATCCTGTTTTTCTGGGTCGCCCGCATGATCCTCATGTCCGAATACCTCCTCGGCACCATCCCCTTCAAGACTGTCTATCTGCATGGCCTCGTCCGTGACGAGCAAGGCCGCAAGATGTCGAAGTCGCTCGGCAACACCGTAAACCCGCTCAACGTCGCGGAACAGTATGGCGCCGACGCGCTTCGCCTCGCCCTTATCGTCGGATCCACCCCCGGGAACGACGTGAAGGTCGGTGATGAGAAATTTACGGCGATGCGCAACTTCGTGAACAAGCTCTGGAACATGGGGCGCTACGTCGCTGCCTCCACTGCAGCCTCGCCAATTCCCGAGAATATCCACATAAGCGATGCGGATATAAAACTTTCTGCTGCTGACTATTGGATACTCCACAAGCTTCAAAATACGCACGCCCTCGTTACGACACATCTCAATCAATACAATCTCTCCCTTGCGGCAGACCTACTCCGCGACTTCACCTGGACCGAGTTCGCCGACTGGTACGTAGAAATTCACAAGATCGAAAAGAATGACGCCGTACTCCGCTTTGTCTTCCATACTATCCTCAGGCTTTGGCACCCCTTTATGCCGTTTGTTACCGAAGCACTCCATGCGTCCGTATTCTCTGATACGGCGCTCCTAGAAGGCGCTGCTTGGCCAAAGAACGATTCTATCCCCGCCGAATTACCCGTCTCGGAAAAATTTGATAGCATCATCGATCTCATCACCCGTATCCGTAATGTCCGCGCGATTTATCACATTGATCCAAAGGAATCGCTATCGCTTACGCTCGTGGGCGAGGAATCTACGCTCACGCCACTTGCTCCGATTATCGAGCGGCTCGGGCGAATTTCGGAAGTCCTCATCACCGACGCTTCGACGGCGAGGCCAGCAGCCAGCGCGAGCATCGTCGCCGGCAGCCTCCATGCCTTCGTCCATCTCGGCGATGTGATTGATGTGGCAGCCGAAAAAGCACGGCTCGAAAAAGAATCAGCAGAACTCGAAGCATACATCAACGGACTGAAAACTCGTCTCGCCGATGCTCGTTTCACGGAACGTGCCCCCGCCAACATTATCGAGGGGCAGCGCCAGTCGCTCGCCGAGGCCGAAGCGAAACGAATGACGCTCACCCAATCCATCCAAGAACTCTCTTCGTGATGTCCGGCCTTGCTATCATCTTTGGATTTTTTGCTGCTACCGCCGCGCTCCTCATCCAAGTGATCGCCTCTATCTTCATCGAGACCCCGATGATCGGCACGCAATCCATCCCGTTCCTCATCGGAGCGGCAGCGATCGAGGAAAGCATGAAGCTCCTCTTCCTCGTCCAGCTCGGGAGACGCTCTGCTTTGTCCATTAGCCCATTGCACGTCCTTCTTTTTGGCATCGGTTTTGTCGCTACAGAGATCGCCCTACTGGCACTTTCCACAAAGACCTTCCCTGCCCTAACGATTTTCGGCTCCATTGCCGCCGTCCAGATCATCGGTACATTTGTCATTTATGGCGGTCTCCGGCTCAAGGAAAGCCTGCCGCTCAGCTGGCTTTTTGGCCTCGTCGCTGCCATTCTGCTCCACACCTTGTATAATTCGTCTCTCTAGCGCAGTTTTTGGCTTCTTGCCGGAGTAGCCCAGCTTCCTTTATACTAGGAAGTGATATCAGCCCAAATTAATCAGCACTATGATGAAACAGAAACGCTCCTTTTTTGAACGGCTTACCGGCGCTCGCGAACTCGACAACACTCCTTCGTATCCGGAGGAGAGCGTCAGCGTCTATGCCCAGGAAGAAGAAACCCCGCTCCAGATGAATACCGAGCCGACCTATGCCGCCCGAGAGGTCGAGGAGCCCTCGTGGAGCACGCCTTCGTACTCGAGCGGCAGCAGCATGGCCGACGACAATGCCGAGGGCCAGCTTACGATCGATGTCTACCAGACCGAAAATGATATCGTCATCAAGTCGACCATCGCCGGCGTAAAGCCCGAAGACCTCGACGTCTCGATCAACAATGACATGGTGACTGTCAAAGGCGAGCGCAAGAACGAAGAGATCGTCGAGAACGGAAACTACTACTACCAGGAATGCTACTGGGGATCGTTCTCTCGCTCAGTCCTCCTCCCCGTCGATGTCATCCCAGAAAAAGCCGACGCCTCGCTGAAAAATGGCATCCTCACGATCCGTCTCCCCAAGGCAGACACTACCAAAACAAAGAAGATCCAAGTGAGAGGTTTCTAACGTTCGCATGCCAATTCATACGGTCCGATTCAGTTGGCGGTTTTCTCATGCGGCGGTCATCGCCGCTCTTCTTTTTCTGCTCCCTGAAAAGACATATGCCCTCACGATGCCGGACAGCGTCACGCTCGAAACGAACGCCTTCGTCCAAATCATGAGCCAAGACGAAATCAATACCTGGTATACCGAAAAGAAACATATCGTTTTTGCTTTAGGGCGGACAAGAGAGTTTGAAAATGTTGCCCCGGCATGCCAGCGGCTACCGCTCTTTTGCAGCGTATTTTTATCACGGAATACTCGGCAGCAGATCGTTCTTGAACACACGCTTGACCTCGTCCCCGACGCGATCGAGAAGAGCATAAAAAGCTTTTCCGACAAAGCCGACCGCGAACCAAAAAATGCTCGTCTTACCGTTCAGGACTCGAAAATTGTGGTCGCTGTACCGGCAGAAAGCGGCATCACCGTTGACACCGAGAGTAGTCGGAAAGTACTCGAAGAAACGCTCCGGACCGCTCAAAAGGGGCCTCTCTCCGTCTCCCTGAAAAGTATCTCCACCGCCGCAAAAGTTTCCGAGGAAACACTTGCGCAGCTCGGGATCACCGAACTCATCGGAACCGCTACGACGAATTTCCGCGGTTCGCCCAAAAACCGGATCTACAATATCAATCGCGCCGTCCAAGATTTCGACGGCATCGTCATCGATGCTGGCGCGACATTCTCATTTGTCGACCACCTCGGCGAAGTCGATGGGGAGCACGGCTACCTCCCCGAGCTCGTTATCAAGAACAACAAGACTGAGCCGGAGTTCGGCGGCGGTATCTGCCAGGTCTCTACCACCGTTTTCCGTGCCGCACTCCAGTCCGGGCTGAAGATTACCGAACGGCGCAATCATGCCTATCCAGTCCAATACTACAAACCGTACGGCATGGATGCGACGATTTACATCCCGAAACCAGACCTCCAGTTCAAGAACAATACGCCCGGCGCTATTCTTCTCGTCCCAGAAATTAGTGGCACGACGCTCACTTTTTCCATGTACGGTACGCGAGATGGCCGTACGACAGCTATCGACGGGCCGCACATACTCGAGAGCAACCCCGACGGCAGCATGAAAACCGTTTTCACCCAGACGGTTACCGATAGTTCCGGCCAAGCCTTCATCAACGATTCATTCTGGAGCAACTATAAATCCCCGAGCCTCTTCCCGCACCCAGGAGACGAACCCGTCTACACCGTCAAACCAAAGGATTGGTCGGAAAAACAGTGGCGAGAATACAAGAAAATACGCTCCTAGGGGCCAGTTTGACAGTCCATAGGCCAACCGGTACTATGGGCCTATTGTTCTTTGTGATAGTCCGAACGGGTGTTTCTGGACAGCAGATTGCGTAAGAGACGGCCGCGTCTCAGTCCCAGTCTGCTGCTCCGGGAATCAACCCGACACGCAAAGCAGCGCCCCGGCTCGCAAGAGTCGCAACCAGGAAGGAGGTGATCCATCACTCTCACAAAGCACCCCGGCCCCGCGCTCTAAACGCGATCAGGCCAGGACCCTCCATGACAAAGGAGTCAGTCCCTACTGACCCCCTGTCGTCCCATCCCTCCCCTCAAGGAGATCCGATGAAGCACCTGACGTCCGCGGCCGCCCGTGCCGCGCCGCTCCACGGCCTGCTCGCCGCTGCCGCGCTGTGCGCCATGGCCGACCAGAAGCAAGGCGCCAAGACCGCGCCGACCCTCGCACCCGCCGCGACCGACCTCGACACCGGCCAGCCGCAGGCGATCGCTTTCGATGCGAAGAAGCACGGCGCCCGCACGCAGCACCTGCGCCGCGATTCGGCCGGCCCGCCCATCGGCACGGCCCACAGCCAGCACCTGGTCGGCGGCGGCGTCCACAAGGCCAAGAGCGGCGGCCACCACCGGCAACGCGTGGTCGCGCTGAACTGATCGGCCGAGGCGAAGATGCGTACCGCGCATAACCGCGATCCTCCGCATACCTGATGGCCGGCGCCAAGCCCCACAAAGGCACTGGCGCCTTCACACCAGGACCCCGGCTTGAAGCAAAAGCCCGTCCGAGGGCCCCGAGCATCCGCTCCCGGGCCCTCTTTTCTTTTGTTGACGGGTAGCCTCTTTTTCGCTAAGCTAGAGCCACTGTTTGACAGTTGTTTTTTGTTTGGGTGCATAGCTCAGTCGGTAGAGCAGTGGCCTCTTAAGCCAACGGTCGTAGGTTCGATCCCTACTGCACCCACCCCCTTCGAAACCGCTTCACAATCAAGTATCTAGAGTGGTGGCTATCGTCTAATGGTAAGACAACGGTTTGTGGTACCGTGAACGAGGGTCCGATTCCCTCTAGCCACCCCTGTGGATATTTGATTGTTTCCTCGCTCGGAAAAGTCCCTGTAGCTCAATGGATAGAGCAGGAGTCTTCTAAGCTCTTGATGAAGGTTCGATTCCTTCCGGGGACACTATTTCCCTCCCCCGCCCCGGGAGGTTTTTTGCTTCTTGACAGCCCCCGCTCCGGACGGACAGAAAAGCGCTATACTATGGGTAGTAATCACTAATGACAAAGGCTATGTTTTCCAAGACCTGTGCAACAGCGCCCTGGACCCCGGCAGCGGCCCGCGTGTTCCTCGCGCTTCTTTTCGTAGTGGCCGGCTTCGGCAAGCTGACCGGGTTCGACGCGACCGTCGGATATGTCGGATCGCTCACCAATGAATCGGTCGCTCCGGTACTCACCGTACTTGCGATCATCTTTGAACTCGGCGGCGGGCTCATGCTCCTCGCCAATTGGAAAACCGGACTCGCGATCGACATGCTCATCGCGTTCACTGTGGTCGCGACGATTCTCGGCCACACAACCTTTACTGGGGACGCCATGAAGGATCAGATGCAGTACACAATGATCCTGAAGAATCTCGCGATCATCGGCGGACTCCTTCTCATGGCCCGGCTCGTCTGCACCGAAAAGCCGGCCGAAGCAGACATGGCCTAAGCCAGTGGCTATCGACCAAACAAAAAAACCGCCCTTGATCGGGCGGTTTTTTTCTCGCTCGTTCTGCTGACTACGACAACACTTTGTCGATGATGCCGTATGTTTTTGCCTCTTCGGCCGTCATGAAGTAGTCACGGTCCGTATCGCGTTCGATCTTCGCCAGCTTCTGACCCGTGTGCTTTACGAGAATCTTGTTGAGCCGGTCGCGGACCTTCAGGATATGCCGAGCATGGATATCGATATCTGTCGCCTGTCCTTCGACGCCACCGAGGACCTGATGAATCATCACTTCCGCATTCGGGAGCGCGAAACGTTTGCCCTTCGCGCCAGCTGAGAGGAGAACCGATGCCGCCGAAGCGGCGAGGCCGATACAGATCGTCTCAATATCTGGTTTCACATGCTGCATCGTATCATAGATTGCCATCGCCGACGTAACTGACCCGCCTGGCGAATTGATATAGATCTTGATATCCTCCTTGGCGCTTTGGGACTGGAGGAAAAGCAGCTCTGCAATGACAGTATTTGCGACGCTGTCATCGATCGGCGAGCCGATGAAGATGATGCGGTCTTTCAGGAGCCGCGAATAGATGTCGTAGGCACGCTCTCCCAGAGCAGTCTTTTCGATCACCATCGGGACCAGGTAGTTGTTCTGTATGGATGACATAGCCATGCGTATTATGCAGGTCCGAACAGTCTATCACTATTTCACGATGCCCTCAAGCCAAACGAGAACCTTATCGTTCACCATCTGACCGCGCACCGAAGTGTAGAGTTTGCCCATGTCGATCTTCTCTTCAATCTGCTTCACATTCTTGTAATACTGGAAGACCTTGTTCATCTCCGCTTCGACTGCCTCCGTATCCACGTCGATCGACTCATCGGCGGCAAGCTTCTGGAGAATGAGCTCGGCGGCGACTCGCTTCTTTGCCTGCGGCTCCCACTCCTTACCAAGTTCTTCCTCGGTTTTCTTGGTCTCGGTCAAATATTTTTCCCACTCGAAGCCCATCGACTCCACCTGGGAACGGAATTGCCCGAGCATCCGTTTCGCCTCTTCCTCAACCAGCACCGCCGGATACTCCATCTCTGCAGCAGCGATGAGCACGTCGAGAATGGCTGCGCGGCGCTCCTCTTTCGCGGCACGTGTCTTTTCTTCGAGCATGCCCTTTCGCATATTTTCTTTTACCTCCGCCAACGTTTCAAACTTCCCGAGAGATTTGGCAAAGGCATCGTCGATTGCCGGAATTTGGCGCTCCTCGACTGATTTCAGAACTACGGCGAACTGCGCCGGCTTTCCGGCGAGATGCTTGGCATGATACTCCGCCGGAAATGTCAGCTCGAACGACTTCTGGTCGCCCTGTTTCATTCCGATGATCTGCTCCTCGAAACCCGGGATGAACGTCCCCGAGCCGAGCACGAGTGCATGGTCCGTGCTTTTCCCGCCCTCGATAACCACCCCACCGACCGAAACCTCGAAATCGACCTTTACCGTATCGCCGGATGCGGCGGCTCGTTCGACTGGAGCAAAGGGCGCTCGCATCTTAGCCAGCTCGGCCAATTCCTTGTCCATCTCTTCCTCGGCAACCTCCACCGTCTTTTCCGCCGCGGCCGTGTTGATCTTGGCGACGTCTTTGCGCCAGTCTTTCAGGACGACTTCTGGCAAGACATCAGTCACGATCGTATAGACGAGCGGTTCACCCTCTTTCACGGCATCGAATTTGATCTCGGGCCGGCCGATTGCCTCTGCCTTGGCCTCGAGCAGTGCCTGCGGATAGGTGTGATGGACCGAGTGTTCGGCCGTCTCAACCATAATCGCTTCTTTGCCGAAACGCTGCTCGAGCACCGCCTCCGGTACCTTGCCCTGCCGGAAACCAGCGAGGTTTACGTTCTCGGCCATATGTTCTACCGCATGGGATTTATGGCTCTGCCATTCCTCCCAAGGAAGGGTCACGACGATCTCCCAGCGCGATGCCGGTAATTTCTGTACTTTAACTTCCATAATATGTCTTCCAGTCGCTACTGATTACCGCTTCCCGAATTCCTTCTCGTAGAGTTTCACCGAGCGCTTGACCGCTGCGAGAGCGTCCTTGCGACCCTTGAAGCCATGAACAACAACCTCGTTCTTCTTCCCCTTCAGGACCTTGTAGGTCTCAAAGAAGTGCTGGTACTCTTTCAGGTTGTGCTTGTTGATGTCCTTGAGATCCTTCACATCGTCCCAGCGCTTGTCGTCAACCGGAACTGCGATGACCTTGTAGTCCGAGTCGCCGCCGTCGATCATCTCCATGATGGCGACCGGGCGGGCGTTCACGAGGATGCCAGGCGCGAGCGGGAACGTCGACAGCACGATGACATCGAGCGCGTCGCCGTCATCCCAGAGTGTCTGCGGCGCAAAGCCGTAATCCACCGGATACGGCGCGGCCGAGTAGTTCGCTCGATCGAGCTTGATGAGTCCGGTTTCCTTGTCGATCTCGTACTTGTTCGGCGAGCCCTTCGGGATCTCGATAATGACATTGATCTCTTCCGGAACGTTATCGCCGAGCTTCACATCATGCCACAAATTCATAGTCGTAGTATTTACAGATAGAGAATACGAAATTATTCCGTCTCAGTTTCTGTGGGGGCTGGCGCTGCCTCAGTGGATTCAGCCGCTCCCTCGGTAGCGGCTTCGGATTCGGCTATCTCCGCCTCCTCCTCGGGACTCATCACGTCGATGCGCCAACCAGTGAGCTTCGCAGCAAGCCGAACGTTCTGCCCGCGTTTGCCGATCGCGAGCGAGAGCTGATCAGCTGGAACTTTCACGATTGCCTGCTTTTCGTCCTCATGGAGTTCAACGGCGAGCACCTTGGCGGGCGACAGAGCCGCGCTAATAAATTTCTGGACGTCTTCGTTCCACTCTATGATGTCGATCTTCTCTCCACCGAGTTCATCGATGACGGTCTGAACGCGCGTCCCCTTCTGGCCGACGCAGGAACCGATCGGGTCGACGCCTTCTTCGTTCGCCGCGACCGCGATCTTGGTGCGGCTCCCCGCTTCACGGGCGATCGCCTTGATCTCGACGGTACCCGCGAAAATCTCCGGGACTTCGAGCGAGAAGAGATGACGCACCATCTCCGGATGGGCGCGCGACAGGATGAGTCCCGGCCCTTTCGGATCAGACTCGACGCGGGTGAGATAAACTTTCAGGTGCTGGCCCATGCGATAATTTTCCCCCGGGATCTGCTCCGACGGGAAGAGAATGCCGGTGGACTTGCCAAGATCGACAAAGACATTGCGGCCCTCGATGCGCTGAACGATGCCGTTCACGGCCTGACCCTCTTTCTCCTTGTATTCAGTGAACATCGTCTCGCGCTCCGCCTCGCGGATCCGCTGGATGATAACCTGCTTGGCTGTCTGTGCAGCGACGCGGCCGAAGTCTTCATGGCTTTCGAGCGGGATCTCGATAACATCTCCGATCTTGGCATCTTTCTTCATGATCTTCGCCTCGTCGAGCGTCAGATCGCGCTCCGAATTGAAACGCGGCAGGCGATCTTCGTCCTCCCCTTCGACTACTGGCTCCGGACGAGCACCTTCCTTTTCTGAAGCACCCTCTTCCGGCTCTTCCTCCACGGTAAAGTCACGCATCGTCTCATCGACGACCTCCTTCACGAGGAAGAAATCGGCTGACTTCGTCACCTCGTCGAACTTCGACTTGATGACTTGGCCCTTCTTGCCATAGTCCTTCTTGTAGGCCGCGGCGAGGGCAGCCTCGACGATCTCGAATACTTTCTCGCGCGGGAGATTCTTCTCCTCGGCGATCTGCATCACGGCACTCCCGAATTCTCCGAGGCGGCCCGAGAGACTCTCGGACTCGGTGGCTTCAGCTGCTTTGCGCTTGGGCATAACTTATCTCGTTAAAACATTATTATTGACTCTTGAATGTAGATTTCCGACAAAAAAAGCCCGCTTCCGCGAACTTCCAACTGCCGTAAACCTTGCACGCTTATTCTACGGCCGAATAGCGCATCTGTCAATCGGGAATCCCTTCGTCCAATGTCATCGAAAAAGCATCGATTTTACCCCTTATTCAAGCCTCAAAGTACCCATTCCCCAACATTGACTTTTCGGCTGTTTTATGCTAGAATAGAGCGTTGTGAAATTCGGGTCAGTACCCGCACACAACCAGGAGGCAGTACGCCACCTGCGGGTACCTTTACAACCAACTGTTTGATCAA
>CAZTYU010000026.1:0-7789 GCA_964617535.1 uncultured Bdellovibrionales bacterium
AGAAGGCCAAGTCTGAAATCCTCAAAGTGTACCAGCTCAAGCGCAAATAGATAATATTTATTTAAAAAAGTATGAAGACTCCTTCTGTCGGAATCGCATCACCGCTCGCTCTTGCGCTCATAGTCATCTCGGCTACGGTCGGTATCGGTATTGGCTACTATCTGACGCCTGAGTATCAGCTTTCCATGTACGAGAAGAATGCAATGACGCTCGGCCGGCCGGACCGGCTTCTCGATCTCCGTTATGTAAATGCGATGATCACCCATCATCGCGGGGCGATGCTCGTCGCCGAACAGGCTCTTCAGAGCGAGCGTGCTGAGGTCAAGGGTCTGGCCGAAGAAATCTTGAAGGCTGAACCGGAGGCGATCGCCGAGCTCTATGCCTGGAAGAAATCGTGGTACGGGGATACGAAGCGCGTCGCTGATCCGTGGGTTCCGAAACTTGGGTCATATGACGACACGTTTGATCTCCGCTTCCTCAATGCGGTTATTGCTCATCATGAGAACGGGATTGTCATGACGCAGGATGTGCGACTGAAGTCGAGCCGCTCCGAGGTTCTGGACAATGCTAATGCGGTCGAGGCTTTCCTCAAAGGCGGGATCGCGATGCTCAGTGGTTGGCGAAAAGCTTGGTATAACGTCTAATCGTATGAAACAATCCTCCTTCTCTGTCGTCGGCATGCACTGTGCAAGCTGCGCGACAATCATTTCTAAGGCATTGAAAAAATCCGATGGAGTGAGCGATGTGGCCGTCAACTACGCCACCGAAAAGGCGCAAGTAACTTTCGCTCAGGAGGCTGTTCCTCTCGATGCATTGAATGCGACGCTCTCCCAATATGGCTATTCACTGGTACCGCCGGCACACGAGGGGGGCGGTAGCGGGGAAATGAACCATATGAACCACGGAAGCAGCCACTCTGCTGCGGGTAGCCGAGAGTCGGATGCAGCAGTCCAGAAAGGAAAGACGCAGTTTGTTTTCCCCATCGCCCTCATGGTTTTTGCGCTGATGATGTGGGATATCGCCGCGCAGACGTTTTGGTCGGTCCCGAATTTGCCGCTCTCCATGGAACTCTTCAGTATTATTTCTATGGTTCTCGCGACGGTGGTCATGTTTTGGATCGGGCAGCCATTCATGATCGGGGTGACGCGGTTTTTCCGCTATCGCGTTGCAAATATGGACACGCTCATCGGTATCGGAACTCTGACAGCCTACATCTACAGCGTTATCATTACGCTCCTGCCTCAGATTCGCGACCGGTTCCAGCTCCCGGAGTACACCTACTTTGATGTCGTTATTGTTGTCATCGGATTTGTTACGTTTGGAAAATACCTCGAGGCTCGTTCCAAAGAGAAGACGGGGGAGTCAATAAAAAAACTTATCGGACTCCAGGCAAAGACAGCCTTGGTGCTCCGGAACGGAAAAGAAATAGAGATTCCAATCTCAGAGGTAGCCGTTGGCGAGACGGTCATCGTCAAGCCCGGAAACAAGATCCCAGTTGATGGCACCATCCTTGAGGGGGCGACTTCTGTCGACGAGGCGATGATCACGGGGGAATCCGTCCCGGTTGATAAGCGTCCGGGGGATACGGTGATCGGGGCAACGATAAACAAACAGGGAAGCATCACCTTTACTGCGACCAAAGTGGGTTCTGCCACGCTTCTTTCCCAGATCATTCGGATGGTCGAGGAGGCGCAGGGCTCGAAAGCGCCGATTCAAGCGCTTGCGGACAAGGTCTCAGCAGTTTTTGTTCCGGTTGTGCTCGGCATCGCTTTTGTTTCGCTCGCCGCCTGGATTCTCATCGGGACAGCCTTTCTCGGACAAACGCTGGCGATCTCTTATGGCATTCTTTCCTTTGTTGGAGTGCTTGTGATCGCCTGTCCGTGTGCACTCGGGCTGGCAACACCGACCGCGATCATCGTCGGGGTCGGCAAAGGTGCCGAACACGGTATTCTTGTGAAAGACGCCGAGAGCCTCGAACTCTTGAGTCAGGTGGATACTGTCATACTCGACAAGACGGGGACACTTACGAAAGGAACTCCGGAGGTGACGGATGTCGTCGTGGCTGATCCGGCACTTGATGTCCATGCGCTGCTCTCGCTCGCGGCCAGTATCGAGAATAAGTCGGAACATCCGCTCGCCCAAGCGATCATCGTCAAAGCACGAGGAGAAGGCATCGAACCCGTTCCGGTACAGGAATTTGAGGCGCTTGAGGGAATCGGGGTTAAAGCACTTCTCGCGGGTAAGGCAGTCATGCTGCATAAACCCGAGAAGCATGATACTGATCCAGTGCTCCGGCGACTCCAAGGAGAGGGGAAAACCGTGATTGTCCTCGACGTAGATGGGAAGCGTGCCGGGCTTCTGGCTCTCTCTGATACGCTCAAGGCCGAGGCGGTTACGGCCGTTCAGGATCTCCATAAAAAGGGTATCCGGGTTATCATGCTCACCGGTGACAACCAGGGTGTCGCCAACCAGATTGCCAAAGAGGCCGGTATCGATACGGTGATCGCCGAAGTGTTGCCGCAAGAAAAGGCCGGCAAGGTCAAAGAGCTGCAGTCGGCTGGTCGCATGGTCGCAATGGTCGGTGATGGAATCAACGATGCGCCAGCACTCGTCCAGGCCAATGTCGGCATCGCGATGGCGACCGGTACGGACATCGCTATCGAATCGGCCGGTGTGACGCTCCTTCATGGCGATATCCGAAAGATCGCCCAGGCGATCGATTTATCCAAGGCGACTATCCGGACCGTTAGGCAGAACCTGTTCTGGGCGTTCATCTATAACGTCATCGGTATTCCGATCGCTGCTGGTCTCCTCTATCCGATTTGGGGGATCATCCTGAACCCGATTTTTGCCGGGCTCGCGATGGCGCTCTCCAGCGTCTCTGTTGTCGGCAACTCACTCCGACTGAAAACGAAAACATTGTAACCAAGGATCCTATATGGAAACAACGATGAAAAAATACCAATTTCATGTCAGCGGCATGCACTGCAATGCATGCGTACTCCTGACTGAAGGCGAGCTTTCGGAACATCCGAAAGTTACAGCGGCGCGCTCAAGCCTGAAGACACATTCAGTTGAGATTACGGGCGACTTCGGAGAAACAAAGCCTGAAGATATCGCTCGCGAGCTCTCTCCTCTCGTCGAGAAACACGGCTATCGCCTCTCGGTAGAAAAGGCGGTGGTCGTGAAGCGCTGGGCTGACTTCCAGTATGCGCTCCCGATCGCGCTCGGATTCGCCATCCTCTTTGTCCTCCTCCAAAAGATGGGTATCGTGAATCTGGTCGATACGGGATCGGTCTCCTATGGCACAGCATTTGTCATTGGCATCATCGCTTCGCTCTCAACTTGTATGGCGGTGGTCGGCGGGCTAGTGCTCTCGATGTCGGCGACGTTCGCCAAGGAAGGGGATCGGGTCAGGCCACAGCTCCTGTTTCATGGCGGCCGGCTCGCGGCATTTTTTCTCTTGGGTGGCGCGATCGGAGCGCTGGGAGCGAATTTCTCTCTAGGCAGCGGAGCGACCTTTGTCCTGAGTCTCATCATCGGACTCGTGATGCTTATCCTGGGCGTGAATCTGCTCGATGTGTTCCCTTGGGCAAAGCGGTTTCAGCCGACATTGCCGCGCTTCCTCTCGAAGCATGCGTACGGCGTCTCGAAACTGAATCATGCAGTTACGCCGCTCCTCGTCGGTATTGCCACTTTCTTCCTCCCGTGCGGATTCACTCAGTCGATGCAGCTCTATACGCTCTCGACGGGGAGCTTCATGGCGGGCGCCCTGACGATGTTCGCATTTGCCCTCGGTACCCTACCGGTCTTGGCGCTTATCAGCTTCAGTTCCTTCAGTATCAGAGAAAGCTCTCGGGCAGGGATATTCTTCAAATCTGCCGGTCTCATCGTGATTCTTTTTGCTATGATGAACATCGTGAATAGTCTCGTTATCATCGGCCTTATTCCGCCAATCCTTAATTTCTAGCCAGACCACCATGAAAATCATCTTTGGCATTATCGTTCTTCTCGCGCTCTCACTTCTCGGGTACCTCGGAACAGAACTCCTCGGTTCCTCCCAGGAGGGGGCGGCCGCGACCGGTAGCAACGTAAAGATGGAAGGGGATACGCAGGTTGTCGAAATAACAGCGAAAGGTGGGTATGTGCCCCGAGTGAGCACGGTAAAAGCAGGCATACCGACGGTCATTCGCTTCAACACCAAAGGCACTTTTGACTGTTCGTCGAGCGTTCGGATTCCAAGCCTCGATATCAGTCGCCAGCTCCCTGCCTCGGGAGTGACGGATATCGCGGTTGGCACGCTCGCAGCGGGCGTCCTCCAGGGTACCTGCGGCATGGGGATGTACCCTTTCCAGCTTAATATCCAAGGCTAGCGGGCATGAAGAGAATCCTTATTCTCATCATCGCCGTCGCTACTCTACTCGTCATGGAGGGAATTTCTTGGATGATCCTGAAATCTTCCCGGGAAGAGCCGCAGAAAGCCGACCAGGAAACTCTCAGTTCATCGTCTTCCCAGGAGCTACCGCTGCCAGCTACTCCTGCTCCGGAGGCTGCGGGTATCAGTCCCAATAAGCCAGACAGCGATTCCGAAAGTTTTCCTCCTCCGACCACTGAAGTGAAGAACGGCCGGACAGAGCGGACTATCCATATGGGCGTCCGCCAGTATGCTTGGGACCCACCCATTTTACGGGTGAAGCGAGGGGAACTGGTCAGGCTGATCGTCCACAATGCTGACGTGCAGCACGGATTGGTGATTCCTGAACTCAACGTCCTAAATATCGATATTCCGCCGGAAGGGGCGGTGATTGAGTTCGTCCCAGACAAAGTGGGCACGTTCGTGTTCTTCTGTTCCTACTATTGCGGCGAGGGACATAGCGAGATGCGAGGGAAGATAATCGTGGAATGAGCGCATATCCCGAGTCGTCATGAAAAAGAAAAACGCCCCGGCTTCCCGAGGCGTTTTCTGGATACTCTCGACTATGAGAGGTGTCCGTTGACGAGCTTCGTCATCTCGAACATGGTCACTTCGTCTTTGCCAAAGATCGCCTTGAGGTTCTCGTCGGCCAAGATATTGCGCTTGTTCGCCGGGTTCTGGAGACCCTTCTCTTTGATATAGGCCCAGATCTTCTTCGTCACTTCCGAACGGGGCATCGGCCCGGCACCTACCACGACCGCGAGTTCAGCGCTGACTTTCATCGGCTTCATGAACGCGGAATTGCTCGTCGCCATATTTCCTGCATTTAAGGGGTTACGGCTCCCATTATACACCTTTTCGCGAAAATGGGGATTTCCGGCCGTTTTGGGTGGGTGCGATGTGGTAGAGTAGAGACAGTAAATCACCTCTCAAAAACTATGAGCGCGGACGACCGGATCATCATCAATGACATGGCGGGGGACAGTCAGATGAACTTCATTATCCAGGAAGCGGCGAAACGCGGGGCTTCGGATATCCACATCGATCCTTTGCCGAATGAGGTGCTCGTCCGGTTCCGTATCGACGGCGTTTTGCAGGAGGCGAACCGTTTTCCGCGCGAGTATCTCGACCACGTCATCAATCAGCTGAAAGTGCTCTCGAACCTCGAAATCGGCACGGTCCGGCTTCCAGAGGACGGGCATTTCTCCGCCCAGCTTTCGACGGAGGGAAATGCGACCAATCGCGTCCTCGATGTCCGCGTTTCGATTTTCCCGAGTGTGAACGGGGCGGCGGCCGTGCTTCGGCTCCTCAACCGTTCCGACATGCTCGTCTCTCTCGACGAGATATTCACCGATGAGATGCTTCGGGCCAGGGTCCGCGAGATGACGCTCTCGAGCTATGGCATGGTGCTCACTACCGGGCCGACCGGATCAGGGAAGACCACCTCACTCTACGCCATGCTCATGGAGACCAATCGCCAGGAGCGCAACATCCTCACGCTTGAAGACCCGGTCGAAATGTATTTCGAAGACATGCGCCAGAGCCAGATCCACCCCGAAATCGGCTACTCGTTTGCCAAGGGGATGAAGAGTATCCTCCGTCAGGATCCGGACGTCATCATGATCGGCGAGATCCGCGATGCTGAGACGGCCGAGTATGCGGTCCAGGCTTCGCTTACCGGCCGGCTCGTCTACTCCACGCTCCATGCCAATACGACGATCGGCGCGATCGCTCGGATGATCGACATGGATATCGAACGAGGTCTCATCGCGTACGCGGTCCGCGGCGTTATCTCGCAGCGTCTCGTCCGCCGGATTTGCTCGGCCTGCAGCGCGCCCGATCCAAGCCCGCGCCCCGAATTCATCTCTTTCCTTGGTCTCGACGGCATGATCATCCCGTATCGGAAGGGGACCGGGTGTGCTGAATGCAATCAAACGGGTTACCGTGGCCGGACGGGTATTTTTGAAGTCCTGACATTTGACGATAATCTGCGCGCTATGATCGTGGACAAGGCGTCGATGAATGATCTCCAGGCTTATGCGGTACAGTCTGGTATGCAGACGCTCCGCCAAAACGCTATCAACCTCGTTTCAGCCGGGCACACGACGCTCGAAGAAATCATCCGCGTCGTTTAAGTTCGCCCCTTCCCTCAGTCCTGCATGCTAAACTGAGGGCAGTCTATGGCTCTTCCAAAGCGTGATACCAAACTGAAATGGGTCGCCCGGCTGCACTTCTGGGTCATGTTTTTTTCGTTTTTTTTCTACCTCGGCCTCGGCTTTACGCTCGGCCCGGAGTTCTTGTACCAGGATATTCGCAGGAAACTCTTTGCTTTTGCCGATGAGACGATCGTTGTGACAGCGGTCGTTCCCGGGCCGCCTGCGGTGCCGGTCGTCGCGGCCACCCCGACATGTGTCGGTCTCGCGCCGCGGATCGCGCTCAATTGGGCGGACGATATCGGGACAACGAGTTGGAATGTCGATCGTGATAGTCTGCCGCTCACGACGGGCCTCACGCTTTCCCAATATACCGATACGGCGGTTGTAGCGAATACGAGCTACAGCTACGTCGTCACGGCGTACGGGCCGATGTTCCCGGGAAGTGCGACGTCATCGTCGGTTTCGGCGACGACGCTCGACTGCACCAGTATCGTACCGGTAACGGTTTCGATCGAGACGCTGGGCGGTAAAAACGTCCGGCCTGAAAATCGGGCGAATACCGATCTCTCGAAGCGCCGTCCGAAGGTAACAGGAACGAGCAATACGCCGTATGCGATCATCGATATTTCGCTCACGAATCCATCGATCCGCGCGCGGATCACGGCCAACGCGAATGGCTACTTTGAATGGATTCCGCCAATTAGTCTCGATACTGGCAACCATATACTCTCGGTGACAGCAACGGATCCAGCGGATAGCTCGCGGACAGGGACAGATAGCTTTGTGTTTTGGACCAAGAACGTGAGCGGTTCCGAAGATGCGGTCAGGGGGAGTACAGTCATGACCACGGGGAGCGTGTCAGGGAGTTTTGATTTTTCCGTTCGAGTGCGGAATGCCGACCATGAACTCTTTCAGGAGGATATGCTCTCAGTCGATATCACCGCAAAAGACGCAGCTTTTCCGACTGGCGTCACTGGCCATCTCTACCTCAATGACCCGAGCCGCCAGGATGTCTTCCGGCTGCTTGACGCCGCTGATCTCGGCGGGAAGAGAGAGGCGACAATTGAGAAGGTCCTGCCGCTCTACTTGGAGCCAGGCGAGTACCGTGCCCGGGCTGATATCGTTATCGACGATGAGACAGTGAGCCGCGAAGACTCGTTCACACTCAAGGGATTGCCGTTTCTCTCTATCGGCGGCCGCGAAGTGAGCTATGCGGAGG
>CAZTYU010000026.1:7889-12469 GCA_964617535.1 uncultured Bdellovibrionales bacterium
CTCAAGGGATTGCCGTTTCTCTCTATCGGCGGCCGCGAAGTGAGCTATGCGGAGGCGGCCAGCTATGTGGGACTGCTCTTTTTCTCGCTCTTCTTCCTGTTTCTCCTGTTTCTCCTCCTCTTCATCCGTGAATACTGGCTCTATCTCCATAGCCTCCGGGCCGTCACGGAACGCCAGCTCGCGCGACTTGGCTTTTTGGGCTACAGGAAGGAGGTGATCCGATGAATACGGATTTCCTCTTTCTTTTCATCTCGTTCCTCACGGTGACGTCGCTCATCCTCTCGCTCATCTTTGTCGTTGGCATCGTGTGGCGCGTAGAGATGGAACTTGATCTCTCGTTCAAGTTTCTCGCCTGTGCCATCACTTTCCTCTTGGTGGCGGAAGTGTTCGACTTCCTCCCGGTGACGCACCTCGCCTCTTGGTGGCAGTTTGCGATTCCCGTCGTGAGGCTCTTCATTGCGGTGAATCTTCTTCTCGGCCTCTTCTTCATGCGCGATCTCATTCGCCGCATGGATGGCGAGAAACCCGCATCGCCGAAACCGCTTTCGGCCAAAGAATAATCTTCTATCGTGATCGATTATGATCATGCAAATCCTGAACATCGTCTGCGGCACACTCCTCGCTGCTCCCAAACTGAAAGAATGGGGCTTGGGAAGTATAGTAGCGCCACTAGAAAATTGGCTCGTTGGGGCGCGAGAAAAACTCGGGCTGGCGATGCTCGTTCTCGGGGTGCTCGCTCTCCTCGACCGTTTGGGGGTCTGGAACGTGCCGATTCCGGAATTCGGCGCGAGCTTTCCCCAGGTGCTGCCGGCACTTGCGCTCGGTCTACTTCTGGCGAGCGATCTTGCCGGCAAATACCCCGTTCTGGCCCGCATTCGTGGAAAGCTCGAGCCAGTATCAGTCGGATTCGGCCTCCTCGGCGTGGCTGTCGGACTGGGATCGCTCATCTTTGGTTGCTTCATCCCGCAGTTCTGTCATGGCGGGCTGTTCTAGCGAAGGCTGCCACTCGCTTACTCAAGAAAGGATCGTCACTCGATCCTTTCTTGTTTTTTGGGCGCGCTGTTGCTAGGCTAGCGGCATCAATTGACTTTCCCAACGAGGAGACATCAAATGAGAGTTCTTTCCATTCTCTTGACTGCATTTCTGGTCGCGCCAGCGAGTGCGGCGACAGAGGCTGCCGATCCGTATGACGCTGCGCTAGCGCGGGAGACGGGGACGTTTGTTTCCTGTGAAGCACTCGAAAAAGAGCGTCCGCTCTGTGAGCGCCTCCAGGTTGCTCGCGAACAGCTGAAGACGGTCACGCTCACGACCTTCGATCGGAAGGAGGGGAAGCGGACGGTGCCTTACCGGGAGTTTGCGCTTGTCGCCTACGACCCGGCCGAGGACCGGTTTCATGAAATCCGTCTTGCCATGCCGAAGGATATCGGCAAGCAGCGCGATTTCCAGCCAATCGTCCGGACCGAGAGCGATCCGCCGTACAGGGTGAAGCGCCTCCGCGGCGCGTCGCTCAACAAGATGGTATTCGAGATCCACCAAGGCGAACGCGAGCTCTACGCGTATGCTGGCAAGCACCTCCTCTTTACCGAGGAGAAGCTGCACCCGCTCTGGGGCGGCCGGACGATCGAGCTCCGGGAGGAGGTCGTGTACCTGGCGACGGCGCCGTACCTCGTGAACGAAGAGTTCGCCCGGGCCGGCCAAGCGCTGTTCATGTCGGCAATCGAGCAGGCATTCGGTGAGCTTCGTGATTCGGGACAGGTGTCGCTTGCGTATCCGGGCCGACTCTTGGCCGATGCCGTGACGCCGGACCAGGTCGCACACCTCTTGGTCGCCGAGCAGACCGACCCGTGCTTTCTCGCCCGCCGTCCGTCTGGCTGCGACCGGCTCATCCCGGTCCGTCCGTACCCGAACGATGAAGCGGTCATGCAGGCGGTGAATACCGAGTTCGTGGTGAACGGCCTTGCGGCATTCCGGCACATGCGTTCGTTCGCGAATGCGCGAGGCGTGCTGCAGTTCACCAACAATGCGAACAAGCGGTACAGCGGGACGTACAGCACCGTCACGAGTCGCTATCCCAAGGCAGCAATCGATCCGGATTTCCGGCGCGGGTCGAAAAGCCTCGGCAACCTCGCCAAGGCAGCGGCCTGTCTCATCGACTTGGAACTCTCGAGCGGGAGGCTTCCAGACTGGGTGCGGGAAGCATTCCTCATCGATCGCGACTTCGCGATGCCGGTCCCGGGGGCGGCCTACAACGGCGGCGCCTCCCAGTCGCATCGGCTTTCCCAGCTCATCGAGCGTTTCGCGAAGAAACACGGCATCGATCAGGAGGAGTTCCTCTTCGACCTCTTCCCGTGGGACCGGTTTCTGGACTGGGTCGACCAGACCAAGGGGAATCTGAAGCCGGAAACGCGCGGCTACATCGAAAAGATCATCAAGATCCGCGAACATCTGCGCCGGCATCGTCCGAAACCGCCAGAAGTCAATTTCGAAGGGGTGCTCACTTGAGCCCCCTTTTTTTCTTTTGCGTCTTGCCACCGCCCGGGTCAGTTGATACCATGACCCCTGTATGTAATCCAATTGTCCCGGCGGACATTTTTTCTTTGCCGAAACCCTATGCCGAACAAAACCACGCATGACCGACCGACGAATGTGAAGGTAAAACGCTCGAGCGCCGGCCTCGGTCTCTTTGCTGCGGTGCCGATCAAAAAACGCGAAACCATCATCGAGTACATCGGGAAACGCATCACGAGCGAGGAAGGGGATGCGCTTGAGAGCAATAGCTATATCTTTACCGTGAATTCAAAAACTGACATCGATGGCAGCCCGCGCTGGAATACGGCTCGCTATGCCAACCACTCGTGTCGGCCTAACTGCGAGTCGGTCATCCGGGGAGGGCGAGTCTTCATTGTTGCGATGAAGAACATCCAGCCAGGGGAGGAACTGACCTATGACTACGGCAAAGATTACTTCAATGATTTCATCAAACCCTTTGGCTGCAGGTGCGTGAAGTGCGCCAAGCCAAAAACAGAGAAATCAAAGGTGGCTGCAAAGAAGTCGAAATAGGATGCTCCGCCACCTCGATTGACGGACGTACTCATCCGTGGGATGCTCCCTCTACTCATATGTCCAGCGAGCCCATCCCATTTCCGCTCCGTATCAACCGCTACCTCGCCCTCCGGGGCATCGCGACGCGCAAAGCCGCTGATGCGCTCATTTCGGCTGGCAAAGTACTCATCAATGGAAGGCTAGCGGAGCTCGGTACCAAGGTGAATGCTGATGATCTCGTCGAGGTGAAGTCGTCCGGTAGGACCAGGACCTATCGCTATTTCGCCTACTATAAGCCCCGCGGCATCATTTCACACTCACCCGCGCGCGGTGAGCGGTCGATCGCCGACATTTTTTCCGAGAAGGGTGTCTTTCCGGTCGGGCGTCTCGACAAAGCGTCCGAGGGACTCATCATCGTGACTGACGATGGCCGGATTACGGAGCGGCTCCTGCACCCGCGCTTCGTTCACGAAAAAGAGTACGAGGTCAGGGTCCAGGAAGAGGTGCCGGCGAATATCGCCGAGAGACTTATCGCTGGCATCGAAAGCGATGGCGATGTGCTTCGGGCAAAAAAGGTGAAGAAAATCGGCCGCTGCGAGCTCAGTATCATTCTGACTGAAGGAAAAAAGCACCAAATCCGGCGCATGCTTTCAGCGCTCCATCTCACGGTGAAAGAACTCCGCCGTTTGCGGATTATGAACATCCGTCTCGGCGATCTCGGACCGGGCGAAGCGCGGCGGATTGCAGGACCAGAGCTTGAGACTTTTCTGAAAGAACTCAATCTCGCAGCATCAGGAGCTGTGCCGCGAGCCTAGGGGACGCTGTTCGGTGTTAGAATGGAAGCATGACAGCCCCTCACTTCCTCCAAAGAAAAACAGGATTTACTCTCATCGAGGTGATGATCGTCGTTTCTATCATCAGTCTCGTGACGGCTGCGGTCATGGTGTCGCTTTCGGCAGCGCGGCTCAAGACAGAGGCAACCCAGGCGCTCGCCGATCTCCAGAAGATATCGCTCTACCTCGAAACGTACCGAGCAAATTACGGGAGTTACCCAACGTCGTGTGGCACGGGCGGACAATGGGCGAGCCGGAACGCCAATCCGTGGGGCTGCGGCCTGGGGGCTTGTTGGATTTCGCAGTTTTCGGGAGAGGGATGGTGTCCGCTTCCCTATAATCTGAATCCGCCGCCGAGCGGGTATGCCGCAAGTCAGAGCCAGTACATCTACTATACCGATGGTTCGGGGAACAATTACAAACTCCTCTATCACGCTCCGGTCAGTATGGCGATCCCACCAGAGTTTATCGATCCGCAGCGGACGACTTGGGCATTCGGGATCTGGAGTACTGGCGGCGCTGGTTTCTAGTGGCAATAGCGAAAACTATGATCAGAGAAATCAGTCATTACTTTGAATCGAAGACGGGGGTGTACCTCCACCCGCGCTTCATCATCTCTGTTCTCGGACTGAGCATGGCGCTCATCGTCTTTGGCGCTGCATATATAGCATCGCGAGCATATACCGATAGCGTAAAGACGATCGG
>CAZTYU010000027.1:0-8547 GCA_964617535.1 uncultured Bdellovibrionales bacterium
GTTCTTGAGGCTTCTCAGAACCCTTCTGGTGCCTCTCCAAATTGATCCCTAGAGGATTTGCCAGAGAGAGAATTTGTGCTACAGTATCATCTGTATTTCATCCAGGTCCAAGCCGCTATGCGGGCGTATAGCTCAGTTGGTTAGAGCGTCACATTGACATTGTGAAGGTCTCTGGTTCGAATCCAGATACGCCCACAGAACAGTAAAAGCCACCTCTTCTAGAGGTGGCTTTTACGTTAAAAAGAATTTCTACTACTCGTCGTCTAGCAGGAGCTAACACGCCCCTGGAGTAGCCGATGTTCCACAAGTCGATGGAACCGAATTGAAATTCACGACCGACTGCTGAACCCCCGTATACCTCCCTGTCGTAGACCCGCCGCTCCAACCGCCAAGCTGCTGATTCGCGTTTCGGAGAAATTGCGATCCCGGACCGAGTTGCTGCTGCAGATCCTGCCGCGCTCCCCTAATCTGCTGATCGACTTTCCCGAGCTCGCGACTGATGTTCTGAGATACCGCCTCAAAGCCACGCTGGTAGAGATTATTGAGCGCTTGATTCGCAAATGCTCCGGCCGCTGCAGCGAGGAGTTCGCCCCATTTGCTCGACGTACCGATCATGTTCACCACCTGTTTCTCGACATTACCCGTAACATCAGCAATGATCGATCCTGGAGAAACGGTTTTTCCATTTACTTCAACACCGATAAACCCTTTACCGGCAATTGCTTTCGTCTTGGCGAGCTCCTGCTGGGCGTTCATCTTACGCTGAGTTTCCTCTTTTATATTGAGACTCATCCCCAGCGGGTTGTTACAGTCAAAAGCCACGACCGCGTTCAGGACGCGCCAATCTCCCTGACCGAGAGCGACCATAGCATTCGGCGTATACTGATCCAGATTGTATTTGCATCGGTCCTTCGCAAATGCGGCATTCACCTCAGCATTGAGATAATTCATGTAGTTCATTCCGAGGGACTGCAGACTCCCACCGGCTACAACATAGTTGAGAGCTGAACTTTTCCCTCCGGTCGCCGTCGTGAGGAGATCGTTCATATATATGAGCCCCTCATCGAGGGCAACCCCATATATGTACTGCTTGTAGTCGGTGATAAAAGCCGCCTTTTTCGACGCTCCACCTGCAACGAGACGATTGGCCGCATCCTTGGCGAGCCCGATCGCGACACGCTTCGCGATACCAAGGAGCACGGCTTGGATCTGCTCCCAGATCACCTCGAGCACCTGTTTGAGAAATCCGCTCGCGATACTCTCCCCCCACACGCCGGCCTGTGCCGGCAGCGGGGCCGAAGTCGTCACAAGAATCGTTCCTATAAGGAGCGAAGCGATATATTTTCGGGTGCGAAGCATTTTTGATTTTTGAGCGTGCATATCGATCAGATATCCAGCGGGATGTTTTCGATGCCGATACTCGTGAGCTTACCCTGGGTTTCCTGCATAAACCCATCAAGCGTCATGAGAAATCCCTGAACCTTGGAAAACATATACATCTGTCCGAGCGGATCTTCCGGCGAGACTGTTGCCTTGATGGACTGTTTCAAGTTCGAAGCGAATGTCAACATCTTCAGGGTTTTCACGTGCGTGTCCACCATGCTCTCCGGAACCTCCACGCCACTCACTTCATCGAGCGCTTTTTGACCACGCTCTTCAATAGTATCGAGGTATGAGTAGTTTCCCGAAAGAAGCCCAACGATCATTTGCTTTCCGGCATCCATCGTAAAACCTTTGAGCGCCTGCATATCTCGGATCTGAACCGGCGCATTGGAAATAAGAATATAACTTGTCAGCGTGAGATATTCGATGACATCCTGCCGATTCTGTTCATCCCGCTCCTCCTCAGAAAGTTTCGAAGAAAGCTTCTTGATCTTCAGGGATGTCGTATCCACTTCTGGCAGCACTACATCATCCTGACCTGCCGCCATGACATCAGCAAGCACAGTATTCAAATCTTCCGAGGTGATCTCCTCCCCTTCTTTCTTTTCAGAAACAAGTGCAGCCAAACCTTCAGACGCTTGCTCTGTGAGATTCACGACACTTGGATCAGACGCTGCAGTTTCACCTGATTCACTAGCGACTACTTCTTCTGGAGTAATCCGATCACCTGGCGCAGGCTTGAGCGGATCAAATCCTCCCTCAATCTCAACGCCGTCACTATATCCATCACCATCCGTATCAGCGACTTCGGGATCCGTGCCATAAATCTTTTCCTCTTCATCCGAAAGACCATCTGCATCCGAATCATCAAAAGCAATCACTTCCGTCGAAGATGCTTCATCCGCTACGACGTACAGCGTGGAACTGAAGAGAAAAAGAAACGCGAACAGAAAAAAACTCCACCGCAAATTATTTTTTGTTTGTGATGCGCCCATATAGCTAGAGTATATCACAACATATTTTTTTCAACAGGCTCTGCTAAGTACCCAAACTGTTCTCTTTAGAAAAACAATCAAGAATGAAAAAACGTACGAGTACTCACCCTCGGCACCCCTTCTCCAGATATGATACGGATCGCTTTATTGTTTACTCGACTGTTTCAGCAAAGATTCTAAAGGAATAGAACTATACCGATCTCTAGCCCAGTACCTCGTTGATGTATGCCTACGTTAGGTATTTCACTTTTATCTATGAATAGATACTATGATACATTTTACTGTATTTGTCAATGTATAGAAGGAGGGTCACTATCGCGAAGACGGAAGTTCCTTGGTATATATCCCAGGCATAATGGTCAGTAATAATGATACCTGCCATAAGAATCCATATTGGAACTAGTGGATGGTGACTCTGCGTTCCACGTGGAACACTATAGTTAGATATCAATATAATTACGGCAATAGCAAGAAATGGCACCCCTAACTCTTTGATAAGTATCATCGGGATAAAATGGACTGGTTCATAGTTCCACCACTCCACCGCTGGTTTATCGTAGCTTAATCTGTACGTTCCTATTCCAGATCCAACAATAAGCTCTTTCGCACTAATTACTGACTGTAATTTAAACTGATCAAACCTTGTTTGAAATGATACTGCTGCATCACGATTTAAATAGATAAGCTGAATTATTGAAATAATTAACAATAGTACAACAAATACAAAATGTTTCACGTGGAACACTCTATATTTTTCATTTAGAATCCAGATGAATATCGCCAGTAACAAAAACAATGCTATTTTTGATTGAGCGAGGAGAACTACTGATAAAGATAGAATATAGACCAGTGCTTGAAGGAAATGTTTCACGTGGAACATCTTGAAACGAGCAATATACGCCACAAAGACTAGAACACATATTGAATAAGCAGCAAGGATATTTGGATGAAGAAATGTGCCATATGAACGGAGATATGTATTCGAAAAAATGTGAGATTTAGCCACGTTTTCCATCGATAAAGAGAGTTTTGATTCGTTTAAAAATGACAGCCCGATGGAAGATCCAGTAAAAAACTGAATTAGCGCAATTAAAAATTGAATCGCTAGACTAAAAACAAGTATATAAAATATGTTTTTAATAAATTGTGTTCCACGTGAAACATACGTATCAGAAAACAAGTACAAAAACACCACAATAGATCCTAGATGAAGAATTGATACCAGAGACAATGCCTGATCCCTGGATAGAAGAACGTTCATGAAAAGCAGAAGGATTCCAATGCACAAATAGATCAATTTTTGTTCCACGTGGAACAGCTTCTTTATTTTGCCCACCAGGTAATTAAATATTGACTTATTTTGTGTTTTGTATTGTAATATATGTGTAAGTAGTGCAAAAAGCATCAATACCTCGCCGATATAGAGCGATACATCCATGTATTCATTGAACCCATGGTTCCAGCTGCTCCGACTGGGATCAAAGATTATCCGCCAGGAAAAGGGGATTTGCCAAATAAAAGCGTAGAGGAGAATCTCTTTCAGCGTTAATAGGTGATCCGGGGTAGATTTCATACAGCCCTACAGTATAGCGCATGTAGACGGCCGAGTAATCATTGACGAATCGAGGGATATCGGTATGATTGTAAGGTGCTAACAAAAGCATTCTCTTTGGGCCATTAGCTCATTTGGTAGAGCACTTCCATGGCATGGAAGGGGTGACCGGTTCGAATCCGGTATGGTCCACTTATAAGCCCGAAAAGGGCTTTTTTGATACTTATCTACCAGTTATCCACCGTTCCTCTGGTACAATATCCTTGTCTTGCCAGTGGAGCGTTTTTCCAGTACAGTACCGAGTCGCCCCTGTAGCTCAATGGATAGAGCTATCCCGTCCTAAGGGAGAGATCTAGGTTCGATTCCTGGTGGGGGCACTATGCACGATAGAGTCACACAACTGAACGACTTGATTCGAGACCTTCTCGGGGGGATTTTGACGCGTGAAATTTCCCTTAAGGAGGGAGTAATTGTGACCCTCTCGAAAGTCGAAACGGCGCGAAATCTCCGTTCTACACATGTTTATTTGAGCGTTTTTCCGATTGAGGATAGACAATATGTCATGAAAACGCTCGCCCATGAGCAGCGAAACATTCAGCGGCTTTTCCACCGGCAGCTCGCCACAAGACCACTTCCCACAATAGTATTCGAGCTCGACACGACCGAGGAAAAGGCCGACGAGGTTGAGCACTTGCTCAAAGCAATAGAAAAAGAGCGCGATTAGATCGATTTACGTATGCGTTATTTTGGAAAAGAATTCAAAACCCTCCACTTCGTCATTGATCAGGCAGAGTCTGTCCTCTTGGTAGCACATAAACGTCCCGATCCAGATACCGTCGGTGCCAATCTGGCGCTAAAATACTACCTCGAATCTCTCGGGAAACGCGTCCTGATTGCCTGCTATGACCCCTTTCCAGAAAGCCTGAATGCTCTTTTCCATGCTGAGTTTCTCCATCCTGATCAAATCGACCTCGCCTCTTTCGATGCGGTCATTGCCGCCGATTCTGTCGATCGAGGATTCCATCTTTTCCGCGACCGTTTTGAGGAGCGGCAAGTTATCGCGCTCATCGACCATCACCCGGACATCGAGCTCTCGGCCGACATCGTCATGATTGATCCGAAATATTCCTCGTCGAGCGAACTCGTCTATCTCTTCTTCATGCAGACCCAAGTCCACATCACGAAAGATATGGCGACCACACTCCTTACTGGTATTCTTTTCGATACAGGTAACTTTCAGCACGCTTCCGTCTCGCCGCAAGTCATGGATATCGCTTCGCACCTCATGAAACTCGGCGCGCCGCTCACCAAGATTTCAAATACGATCTTCACCAACAAGAATATCTCCGCCATGAAGCTGTGGGGGAAGGCGCTTGAAAAAGCAAAGTTCGTTCGCGAGTCAGGACTCCTCGTCACTGCCGTCACGCGCTCGGATATCGATGAATGCGAAGCTACGCCCGACGACATCTACCAAGTGGCGTCGATTCTTTCAACCGTACCCGAGGCAAGGTTCGCGCTTGTTCTTTCGGAACGCGATGAGGCGACCGTACGAGGAAGCCTACGCGCTTCGGAACATCATGGCGTCGACGTTTCCGCTATTGCCCACGAGCTCGGTGGCGGTGGGCACAAGCTTGCAAGCGGATTCGAGGTGAAGGGGAAGATCGTCGAGTCCGTGAACGGCTGGCATGTCGCGTAGCAAAACCTATGCAAGACGAAGCAAAAACTAAACAGTTGAAGATACTGGATGCCCGCATGATACTCGAGTGCCCCTGCGCGCTCCGCGAAACAGCAACACAGGCGGTCCCAGGGAATGGCAATGCGAATGCCGACATCATGTTCATCGGCGAAGCGCCAGGAAAGAATGAAGACGAGCAGGGGATACCGTTCGTTGGCGCCGCCGGAAAATTTCTTGCTGAAATGCTCGAAAGCATCGGTCTTAAACGAGAGGATATCTACATTACAAACGTTGTAAAATACCGTCCTCCAAATAATCGCGATCCGTTGCCGGATGAAATTGATGCCTGCATGCCTTGGCTCCATGAACAAATCAAGATCATCGAACCGAAAGTCATCGTCACGCTCGGTCGCCACGCCATGGAACACTTTATCCCGGGCAAGAAGATTTCAGAAGTTCATGGACAGGCGTTTCGCCGGACCTTTCCCGATATCGGTCCGCAAGTATTCTTTGCGCTCTATCATCCGGCTGCAGCACTCTACAATGGCGGCATGCGCGGCACGCTCATCGAGGATTTTAAAAAGATCCCTAAAGTAATAGGGAAGCTCGCCCGTGAAAAATAAATCCCGCTGATGCGGGATCTTACTTTATTGTCCGGACAGATTACGGTTTCCGTTCGAGTGTGAAGAAGACGACTTCCTGCGCCGTGCCGAAACGCTGCGGCGGCCCCCAGCTTCCAGCCCCGCTCGTCGTGTATACCCAGGCATCGCCGTAGGGTTTCAGTCCGAAATCAAAGCCCTTGTAGACAAACCAGGTTACCCAGCTGAACGGCCACATCTGTCCCTCATGCGTGTGACCATGGAGCGTTAGGTCGGCTCCGCCACGGACGAGCTCTCCGATATTTCTCGGGATGTGCTTCAGCACGATAGTCGGCATCTCATCTTTTATCATGAGATGCATCATGACCATCTCAGTCGCTTCGGGCGTTCGCGTCGTGACAAAATCGAGACCAACAATCTGGAGCCCGTCGACTTCGACGCGCTTGTCGTTGATGACGCGAAAGCCAGCCGCTTCGAGCGAGCGGAGAAATCCGATCGTGTCGCCGTATTCTTCATGATTTCCCGAAACGAAATAGGATGGGATGCGCGAGGTGATCGGCCGAAAAGGCGATGTGACGAGATCGGCTTCTATCGGCGGTCCATCAAAATAGTCGCCACCCATGAGAACAAGCGCTGGATCTTCATTGGCAATAAGCCCGGCGATATCCCGAGCCGTCCGCTCGCGATGGATATTGCCAAAGTGTGAGTCTGCAAAAAAGGCGATCTTCTTTCCAACCCACGCATCGGGCAGGTTGGGAAGCGCGACAGCGAGGTGCTTCGGATGCACTTGAAACCCACTCCAAAGCGCAAAGCCATTGAATCCCAGTGCGACAATAAAGAAAAAGAGCGCAATCCACGGCGAGACCGTCCCGCCGAATGAACCAACAACAAGCGAAACGAAGGAAAGAAGTACGGCCGCAAGGAAGAGAAGATGGATCGTACCGAGCCACATCGCGGCATAGAAGTACAGGGTCCGCGTCACATCGCCCGGGAAAAAACGCGTGAGCACGTTGGAAACAAGAAAGGAAAACGAAAGCGCGATTACCAGCGTAAACACCACTGTCCGCGAATGGCCAATGAGCGGCCAGTAATTGTCGAGTACACGCCAGACGACCCAGTGAACGAACGTGATGATGGACTGGATGACGATGAGAAAGGCTGCGATACCCATAAAGAGTTTTGTTTTGAACTGTGCCGCGGGAGAGACTCGAACTCTCATGGCTTTTAAAGGCCCGCGGATTTTAAGTCCGCTGCGTATACCATTCCGCCACCGCGGCAAACGATTTTTCCTGCAGCCCTCTCATTATAGCCTGAGGAAGGCAAAATCGGGGAACAAGTGAGGTCCGAAGCGGAGTTGAACCGCTGTACAGGGTTTTGCAGACCCTTGCCTAACCGCTCGGCCATCGGACCAAATCGGAACATTGGCAGCCTAGCAAAGCCATTACCCTGAGTCAATCAAGCATTACAGGGAGCCTCTCGGCTCCCTGTAGGCATTCCATTAGTCAATGATCTCGGCTTCGAGATGCTGGCGGCCGAAAGCGAACGCCTCCGCTTTGGTCTCCATATAGATATCGAACTTATTGCCCTTGATGGCACCACCACGGTCTTCGCAGCGGAATTCACCCATGCCTTCGATAGCAATTTTAGTACCAAAGGGATAGTTCGGTGGGCAAGCCAGCGTCCGGTTTTCCGTTACCATGATACCCGAGGCCGTAATACCATCATTTTTCCCGCATTCGTCGGCCGCTGCCGTATAGGCTGAGGCATTGATGGTAAAACGCTTACCAGTCTCGAGCTTGGCCCAAAGATGTGCCTGCTTTTCTTTCCAGCGAGCGAGTTTCTTGTCATCAGCCGTCATTTCACCGGTCTTAGTCACGGCCGGCTTCTCCTTTTCTGTACCAAAGGTCCAGATCAGGAGAAGGGGATCGGAAGCCATATCGTACCGATTGTCTGAAACCTCAGAATAAGCAGCTTTCGCCGGTTCTGAAATGATCAGAAATAGGGTGGTGATGGCAAAAATCGAGAGTATTGGACGCATAAGATTGCCTTTACACATGAACTGACGGCGAGCTTTCGATTTTGGTGACTCGCCAGAGCCAGGTCTGCTTTTGAAGCATGACCGAACATATTAGCATATATTTCTGATTCTGTCAATACTTAAATGGGGTAGATTCGGGGGCGTGGATAAGCATGGACACAAGTGGGCTTTTTAGGGCTCTAATAAGCCCTATTGACGGATTTGTTGGAGTGTGTCAGAATCCCTCGGCAGCTAAAAGGCTTTTTCGCTGTTTTTTGTTTTCTTAACAACCTCAACTGGAGACCCACACGATGTCCGAAAACGCC
>CAZTYU010000027.1:8647-12459 GCA_964617535.1 uncultured Bdellovibrionales bacterium
GCGCAACGCGCAAAACGAACGGGACACCCCAATTGGAGTGTCCCGTTTTTCGTTTTTTCCCTTTCCTCGCGACTATTTGATGACTTCGCGCAAGATTTTGACGACTTTCTGAGGATTCGTCAGCGCCTTGACCAGATAGAAGTGCGTTTCAAACTGCCCAACTTTCTTGAATGACTCCTGATCATCCGCATTTGAAAGGATGACGACCGGTATGGTTTTTAGGTCCCGATCAGTTGAAAGCTCGGCGAGTACTTCAAATCCGTTCTTGTTCGGCATCTGGAGGTCAAGAATGATCGCGTCCGGCTTGTGCTCGCGAATGATACTCAGGCCTTCATTGCCATCCTTGGCCAGTACCGCGTCAAAATTCTCGCGATTTAGATTGAGGAGATAGATCTCGCGGAGATCAGCGTCGTCATCAATGACGCAGATCTTCGGGCGAACGAATGGGTGTTCATCCATAGTATGCTCAGTATACCATAGGTGGCGAGGCATATTCCGGGATATACTGAACACACTTATGGCATGGAACACACTCAGCGCCGATGAGGCGCGCATCATCGTCGGACAAGGTACCGAAGCGCCGTTTTCCGGCGAGTATGACCGCTTCTTCGTGCCGGGCACATACCTCTGCCGTCGCTGCAATACTCCGCTCTATGATGCCAAGACAAAATTCGATGCCGGCTGTGGCTGGCCAGCGTTCGATGACGTTTTTCCTGGGGCAGTAAAGCGCCTGACCGATACCGATGGTCGACGCACCGAGATCCGCTGCAACCACTGTGATGCCCATCTCGGCCACGTCTTTCTCGGTGAGCGCCTTACCGAAAAGGACACCCGTCACTGCGTGAACTCGCTTTCGCTCCGCTTCATCGCTGAGGGCAAAGACCTGCCGACCGTACTCGATAAAGACTAGTATTATGCCGACCAAACAAGCCGTGTTCGCCGGCGGCTGCTTCTGGTGTACCGAGGCGATCTACAAACGTCTCCGCGGGATCGTCGCTGTCACTCCCGGCTATACCGGAGGCACAACAGAAAACCCCACCTACGAACAGGTCTCGAGCGGTACGACTGGCCACGCCGAAGCGATCCTGATCGAGTATGATCCCTCCGTCATTCCCTACGAGAAGCTGCTCGAGATTTTCTTCCACACGCATAATCCGACAACCCTAAATCAGCAGGGGGCTGATGTCGGGACGCAGTATCGTTCCGCCGTGTTTTATGGCGATGCAGCTGAAAGAGAAATCATCGAGCGCGTCGTAGAGGGGCTCGAAGCTGAAAAAGTCTATCCGGACAGCATCGTCACCGAGATCGTGCCATTCACTCATTTTTATCCAGCTGAGAACTATCACCAGAATTACTATGACCGCAATCGGGACCAAGGCTACTGCAACATCGTTATCAGTCCAAAGATCGCCAAACTCATGAAAGACTACGCGGCCGATGTGAAAGACGAATTCAAAAAAATAGTGTAGAGTAGCAGGTAAGAAAAAGACGGCTCCAAAAGATAGGCCGTCTTTTTTGTTTTTCACTCCACTCAGGTCTCGCGGTCCGTTTTCCGCCACTCAGGGATGGAGCCCATTTTTTTCTCGATCTCGGAGGCGGTGCGGAGGAGGCGTTCATTCCGGGGCGGCACGACCGGGTAGTGTCGCGACAGATCGAGTGCCTCGGCGATATCAATGAGACTCTCCTCGCTCGTCGCCCATGCCGTACCGAAGCGCTTCAGATTGAATGGCCGCGAATACTCGCGAAGCGTCTTTCGTCCCGTTGTCGTCAGATAGTATTCATGGAAATAGGTGAGGGCAAGCTCGCGGAGCGTCCGATAGATTGGATCGCGGTAGCGGAGAACTCCATGGTTTGTTTTTGATAACGCACCCCAATAGCCGTTCCGCTTGAAGAGCGTCACCACATGGTCGAAGTCATATCGAAGCGAGCGAAGATCGAGGATGAGCGGCTCGGCCCCATGGTACCAAAGCGCGAGCGCCGCGAGACAAGCCGCCTCGATACAGTGCGCCTTGCCCTCGCGCAAAACGACGCGCGGTGAGTAGAACGTCAGTCCCTCCTTCTCGAAATTGAAGGGGAGGGTGTCGAGGTAATCCTGGATCTTCTCTGGCGTCGAAAGCCGCCTGAAGAATGCCTCCTCCTTTGTATTCAGCCCGAAAATATTCTTCTCCATGCATCCAGTATATATGACTGCTAACGATTGACTTTCTGTTTGCATCGAGCTAGTCTAGCGAGTCGTCATTTAACATCTCCAACTGAAAGGATGCCTCATGAGAGACTTCAACGCCTACTGGCCTGACGTCCGGATCGGGGACGTCTACTACGTGCTGGGGCACAACAGCCCGACCAAGCATGACTGGAAAGCCGTCGAACGGATGGGGTGGTACCGCGAATTGCCCAAGCGCTTTCCCTCGATGCCGTCCGATATCAATCTGCCTCACGCCTACAACGAGCACTGCTTCCGGAATGGTCGCGAGCCGGAATGGGCCAAGCTCGTCCCGCTCGAAGTGCTCCGCGAACTCCGGAGGGGCTGGCTCACCGGCGAGTACTTCGACCCGCTCGCCATCCTCCTCCGTTACCGGGAGAAGCTGGGCTTCACCTCGGCCGTACACGATGACGGACTCATCCATGCCGTTTCCATCGCGCTGGGTGTCTTCCGACTCAATTCCATCCGCCAGCTCGGTTTCCTCCACGATCCCGTGACGAACGAAGCGGCGGCGGACTGTGGGCTCGGGATGCGTTTCGAGCACACGCGCTACCTACACTCGCTCATGGTGATGGCCACCGCTTCCCTCATCGGGACTCGAGTGGGACTCTCCGAGCGCGACCTCCGGCACCTGCGGGTCGCAGCACTCACGCACGACGTACTCACGCCCGCCGGCGGCGACTCGGTGAAGCCGATCGACTTCGAAGCCTTTGACGAAGACCTGCACTACCGCGAAGTCTTCCAGGACAATCCCGAGTGGGACGCAGCGCGTAAGCAGTACGATCTGGATGAAGAACTACTCGTTTCGATCGTGGCGGGTGAAGGCCTCCTCGGCCGGCTCCTCGACATCGCCGACAAGACGACCTACACGGCCCACGATGTCGAAGCCTACCTCATGGGCGATCACGATCCGCGAAGCTTCAAGAACCTGGTCGCGCCTGAGAGTATTCTCGCGGTGTACGACTGGAAACAGCGGCTCGGTCCCGGAAGCTGCCAGCTCTGGGACAAGGTCTCGATCGAAGACGGACTGGTAGTGATCACCGATATCGATCGCCTCGTCGGTTTCCTCACGCTGCGCGCACTCATGTTCCGTCACCTCTACTACAACCCGCTAGCGCGCTACCGCGAGCACATGATTGCGCTCCTCGTCCTCGAGCCCCTCTACCATGAGGGCGTACTCACTCGTGAACACCTCATCACGATGACGGATGACCAGCTCGACCAGTTCCTGAACCGGACGACCGGGCACTATGACCTCCGCATGGAGATCTCACGCTCGGCCGTCGCTCCAGCGGTCGAGGCCTACGGCACCCGGGATGAAGCCCTCGCAAGGGCACAGGCACTCCACCGGAGCAATCCCGGGCTTCTCTTCATGCTCGAGGTCATCCCGCGCGTTTCCGAAAAAGCGGTGCGCTACCTCGTTCGCGATGCGGATGGCGCTGTCCGAACGCTCGAGGAAGCGAGGCCCGGTGAAGCCGAAGCAATCCGTGCGATCGACTTCGACCCACTTCCGGCCAAGCTCTACATCCTCTCGCCCGAGAAGATGGAAGGCGTCCTCCCGGCGGACCTTCGGGAGAAGCTCCGCGAGAGGCAGCGCATTCAGTTCCAC
>CAZTYU010000028.1:0-12188 GCA_964617535.1 uncultured Bdellovibrionales bacterium
ATGCTTAACTCACGCCCGCCGAGCTGGAGAGACCATTTTCTGGCTCCTTGCATAGGTTTGAACCACTCTCGGGTTCATAAACACGCGGCTCTCTTCCGAATCGCTTCAGAAAAAACCGTGTACCTATAAACCCACGAGTGGAAATTACTGGTTTAACGCCTGTACTCTAGCCTCTTTTCGCCCATTTTGTCAAAAGAAAAAGCGGTCGGATAGTGATCCAACCGCCCTGGGTGACAAGCGTGCCAAAGGCATGCACTCCTCTCTACCGGGCCGTGAAGGCTGCCTGCTTACGCATCCACTCTTCGAGTGGAAGTTCGCTCTCGGTAGCGGCAGCAAGCCACCTTTCAAGCTGCTCTCTCAGGGCCGGATGCCAGAGCGTGGCATCGTATGGGCCGAGGATCGTGGCGAGCCGACGCAAATCGGCCGCAGCTGCCCGGAACCGGCGATCCAGGTTCGACCGCTGGAATGAATCCATACCCCGACGCAGCGCGAGGAGCTCGTCATGAGACATGCTGCTGTACGACTGGAGGAGGAGCTCAAAACTCCGCAGCCCGTCGCTCAAGAGCCGGCGGTGTTCACCCGGTGAGCGCGTGCGCGTCCGGACCATGCCATGTCTCTCTAGGCGCTGCCTGACGAAATGCTTCACATCGTTTGCCGTCATCAGCTCATCAACCACTGCCTCCGCTGCCGCGACCTGATCTTCGACCGGAAGCTTGGCGATTTCGACGGCATAGCCGAGTGTGAGCAGCGTCGTCCGACGGAGCTTCCGGCCGTCAGAAGCGCGCTGATCCTCGTTCGACTCATCGAGAAAGGGAAAGACGTCCGGATTGAGGCTGGCCAGATCGATGTACTGATCCACCACCTGAATCGATTTCCCGATGATGGCTGAGATCTCTTGCCGCGGACAGCCGCAGTGGAGGAGTTCCTTGACCGATTCGGTCAGATCTCGGATCGACAGATCCTCGCGGTTGCAGTTGCTCGCGAGCGCCTTGATGTAGAGCGCTTTCCAATCGGCGGGGGCTGGACGCACTTCAACCCGAAACATCCAGCCCAGTCGGAGGCAGGTCAGCCGCCGGCGATGACCGGCGATGGCCCCCGCGTCAAAGTCTGGGTCAGCAATCGGGAACACGAGACCAGTCTCCTCCTGGCCGACCACCCGGAAAGACGCCTCCATCTCCTCAAGCTTGGCCTGTTCGGCGTCGGAGCGCGGCTGCCGCTTCATCGGCTTCACACGGCGCGGGTCTAGGTACAGTACTCGGCCGACATGATCCTGGATGGGAAAGCGGAACGGGTCGGAAAACATCAGCGGATTCGGCCCGTCGACTACAGCCAACGGATCGAAAAGAGAAACCTCGTTCATTCTCATGGCCTACTCCTTTAGCGTTGGAGGGTAACAATGCCGTTGTGAAAAAACAGAACGCTCGAGAGCGTTGCCGCCAGCGTACTCCTCCCATCGTGATATTGTCAAAGATATCACCACCAAAGAAAAAAGCCCTGTTAGAAGGGCTTTTTTCATACCTCTACACCCCCTTACTAAATGAGGAAGCGTTTCTTGTTCTCGGAGAGGTTGAGGAAGTCATCCGCTTTCTCCACGAGCTTGGCGGAGGAAGATTCGGCGAACGCGATCACCTCGACCCGGCAGCCATACGTATTCTGGAGATACTCCACCAGATGAACATAGTCCCCGTCACCAGAAACGAGCACGATGACATCGAGCTTGGCTGCCATCTTGATCGCATCGATCGCGATGCCTACGTCCCAGTCTCCTTTGCGTGACCCGTCCGGAAAGATCTGGAGGTCTTTGGTCATCACGTCGTAGCCACTCTTGGTGAGCGCTTCGAAGAACTTCTCCTCCATTCCCTCCGTCGTCTTGATGCCGTAGGCGAGCGCGCGGATGAGCTTGCGATCGTTCACACCTGCTTCAAGAACGGCTTTGAAATTCACCTTCTTACCATAGAGAACACGCGCGCTGTAGTAGAGATTCTGGATATCCACGAGTACGCCGACGCGCTGGTCACTAAACTTTGCCATAAAAATATTTCACCGGTTTAAAAACTGCTGGAACAGAAACCGCCACTCGCGTGGCGGTAATCTTTTTACAACCCAAGCTTCTTTACAAGCGTCTTCTGCGCCTTCTCATTCGTCTTCTCGAGATAGGCGAGGAGTTTCTTGCGCTTGGCGACCATCTTCAGGAGGCCGCGGCGCGAATGAAAGTCCTTCTTGTTCTTCTTGAGGTGAGTGGTGAGTCGTTTGATCTGCTCCGTAAAAAGGGCGATCTGGTATTCCGGAGAACCCGTATCCGAATCATGCCGTTTCACGTCACTCGTCACCTTTTCCTTCTGCTTGTGCGAAAGCGCCATAGCGTCTAAAGTCAGCGATAGACTCGTCTCGCCAGCAATCTGGCCGACCAATCTAGGCTCGATGTATAAAAATTACTTTCTGAAAATAACACGGTTTACCATTTCTAGCAAGCCTCAGCTTATTTTGACATTCCGCAATCAGCCTGTTTTAATGAGGCGTCCCTTTGCTTGGGACAAGGTTTTTTCCCATCCCGTCGTATCCCCACCGAGGAGAGCATCATGACCGATTGCCCCATCGCCCCAACCACGCTCGGCCCAGGCCGCTTCAAGGTCGTCACCCCGAAAGAGGCCGTCGCTGGCGCCTACCAGGATGACCGCGAGATCGCGATCATCTGCGATATCGGCTCCGCGCAGCAGGAGTTCAGGGCCGTCTTCCGGCTCTCGGATCTCCGTGGGTACCGCGGCCATACGACAAGCCCCGAGGGCTTCAGTCTGCTCTACTCACAAGACGAGAGCGGTCAGGCCTGGATCGAGATCAGCCGTCGCTAGCCAAGCTGGCCTGGCGAGCGGCTGACAAAAAACCCGAGCGCGAACCTGCGCCCGGGTCTTTTTCTTTTTTATTCTCTGCCACTCACCTCTCCTAGAGGAGCGTGAATGCGCCCACCCGGTCACCGGTTTGCGGCCGCATAACGCGTACGCCCTGAGTCACGCGCGAGAGAAGTGGCACCGAAGCGAACGGGACGCGGATAATGATGCCCTTTTCAGAGGTGATGAGCATGTCTGCTTCCTTGTCATCTTCGCTCGTGATATGCGCCCCAACGAGCTTGCCGGTTTTTGCTGTAACGTTCATCGTCTTGATGCCCGAACCGCCACGCTTCTGGATTTTGTAGTGCTTCAGGTCGCTGCGCTTTCCAAAACCATTTTCCGAAAGGATGAGGAGCTCGCGATCCTTGCCGCCCTTCTCCACGACATCCATCGCAACCACCATGTCCCCCGGACGCAGCTTGATCCCGCGGACACCCGCTGCACCGCGCCCCATCGGACGGACATCGCCTTCCTTGAAGCGGATCGCCTGGCCGGTCCCGGTAGTGATCACCACTTCATCAGTACCCGTGGTCGGCGCGACCCAGTTGAGCGTATCGCCTTTTTCGAGCTTGATCGCAATGAGTCCCGACCGGCGCACGTTAGCGAATTCCTCGATCTTTGATTTCTTCACTGTCCCATCGGTAGTCGTCATGAAGAGAAACTTTGATGCGTCATCCTTGCCGAGCGCGATCATCGCCGTGATCTTTTCCTCATTCGAAAGCTGGAGGAAGTTCACGATCGCCTGACCCTTGGCAGTACGCGTCGATTCAGGGATCTCATACGCCTTGGTCTGAAACACCTTGCCGGTATCGGTGAAGAACATGAGGTTATCATGTGTCGCGATTGTGAGGACCTTGGCAATCTTGTCTTCTTCTTTCGTCGTCGCGCCGATCACGCCCTTGCCACCACGTTTCTGCACGCGGTAAACGCTCGGGTTCATGCGCTTGATGTAACCGTCGTCAGTGAGCGTAACGATCGCTTCTTCGTTCGGAATCAGGTCTTCCTGTTTGAATTCGCCAATCCCTCCCCTCACTACTTTCGTCCGCCGCTCGTCACCGAATTTCTCCTTCACCTCGACGAGTTCCGTCTTTACGAGCGCGAGGATTTTCTTCTTGTGCCTGAGGAGATCTTCGAGGTAGGCAATGAGCTTCAGTTTCTCTGCGAGCTCGTCTTCGATCTTCTTGCGTTCGAGGCCGGCCAGCGTCTGAAGCCGCATTTCGAGGATCGCTGCTGCCTGCTTGTCAGACAGCTTGAATTTCTTCATGAGGTTCGCATGCGCCTCCTCCTTGGTCGGCGACTGCTTGATCGTCTTGATAATCTCGTCGATATGGTCGAGCGCTTTCTTCAATCCTTCGAGGATATGCGCGCGATCCTTGGCTTTCTGAAGTTCGTATTCGCTTCGCCGCGTGACAACACGTTCCCGATGGACGATATAGTGCTCGAGGATGGATTTCAGATTGAGAATCTGCGGATCGACGCCATCTACGAGCGCCAGCATGTTCACGTTGAAGTTCTTCTGAAGATCAGTGAGCGTGTAGAGCTTGTTCAGAACCTTCTGCGGGAACGCGTCTTTCTTCAAATCGATCACGATGCGGACGCCATCCTTGTCGGATTCGTCACGGAGATCGCGAATTCCCTGGATCTTGTCTTCCTTTACGAGATCAGCAATCTTCTCGATGAGAGTCGCCTTGTTCGTCGCATAGGTCATCTCGGAGACAATGATCTGGAATGCGCCGGCCTTTGTCTCAACGATCTCTGCGACGGCACGGGTGATGATCGGCCCGCGACCCGTCGCATAGGTCTCGCGAATATCCTTGGCATTGTAAATGATGCCGCCGGTCGGAAAATCGGGTCCCTTGATGAATTGCATCAGGTCGTCAACGTCACACTCCGGATTGTCGATTTGGAAACAGATCGCATCGACGAGCTCGTTCAGGTTATGCGGCGCAATGTTCGACGCCATACCGACCGCGATACCAACCGTTCCGTTGAGGAGAAGCTGCGGCAGTTTGGCCGGCAGGACGACCGGCTCCTCGTGTACGCCATCAAAGTTTGGGATGAAATCCACCGTGTCCTTCTCGATATCAACAAGCATCTCTTCAGCAATCGCTTTGAGCTTCGCTTCAGTATACCGGTAGGCAGCCGCCCGGTCGCCATCCATCGAGCCAAAGTTCCCCTGACCCCAGATGAGCGGGTAGCGGAGCGAGAAATCCTGCGCCATGCGGACCATGGTGTCATAGACTGCCGTGTCACCATGCGGATGGTACTTACCGAGCACTTCACCGACAACCGTCGCTGATTTGCGGAACTTGGCACCCGAGCGGAGACCTGTCGACCACATCGAGTAGAGAATGCGACGGTGCACCGGTTTCAGTCCATCACGGACGTCCGGCAGGGCACGACCGACGATGACCGACATCGCATAGTCGAGATACGACTGCTTTACTTCATCGGTGATATTGCGACCTTCGATTCGGCCGGCGTGAAATTCGTTCTTGTCTGACATAGCAGTTTAGCGTAATGGTAGGGTCTCATCCTCTTCAGCCGGCGTCTCTCCCTTCGGCATCAAACCCTCTTCTTCTGGATTGAGCCGCGCTCGGTTCTCGGTTTGCTCCCGAACAAACTCTTCGCCCGATTTTGATTTGTTCATCTCAGTAGAATCCTTTCCTGAGAGGATGTCGTCGAGGGAAAAATCCGAGGGCTTAGGCAGGAGGCCGCCGTTCGTTGTCGTTGTTTCTGTCTTGGCGACTGATTTCTTGAACCCCTCCGTTACTGTGAGTGACCAGACGATAATCACAAAGAACATCGACGCCGCAACGCACCCGACGACGTAGCGATGACGAACATGTTCAGGCTTCTGTTTTACCTCCTCGACCCAATCTTGGATGTTCCAGCGCATACGCGGAGAATGAGTTAGTTCTTGGCGAGCAGCACGACTTCGAGATTCTTTCCTTCAAGATCTTTTTTCTTCACATTCCACTTGGGAAGCGTCTCCTTCGGGCAGTTCCCTAGGACTTTGCAGAACGGCTTCTCGTCCGGCAGACTTGTCGTCATGCCAGCGATCTTATAGTGCATCGGGATAACAGTCTTTGGCTCAATCTTACGAACGAGTTCGTCAATGCGATCAACCGGGAGCGTGTCTTCTCCGCCCGCCGGAACAAAAAGCACATCCACTCCCGAAAGCCGCTCGATCACGTCGGCCGCTGGCTCATCACCGAGTGCACCGAGGAAACAGAGTCGCATTTCTTCAGTTTCAAACAGGAAAATCGTATTCTGACCAAGTTTTGCCCCCTTCTCTGCATCACGCGCGCTCGGAAAACCCAAGATAGCCACGCCCTTGGCCGAATACTCACCGGGAGAAAAGATCTTTACCGGTTCTCCCTTTACCACTTCGAGCTCTGTGGCTTCAGGAGACTGGTGGGACAGCAGAATGATGTCAGCCTCACCCTGAGGGGCGCGAAGTCCGAGACCCTTTTCTGGCGTGTCTGTAACGATCACGATATCCTCGGTTGCCCGGCCATTCGGCTTCGTTGTTATCTTGAAGCAATAGTCACCGTAATACTGGATATTCATCCCGTTAGAAGCAAGTCACGCCTGCCTGTTTAATCATTATTCGTGGCTGATCGCCAAACTGATTCTTACTAAAATCCCAAGCTTCTAACGGGATTCATAGCAAAAAATAGGGCTATCGGCCGATTTCAATATGCTTCATGGTAGCAAGAAATTACCCCGGCGACAAGCCTCATTTCACCGATTTTTGGTATTGACGAAAGAGGTAATAGCTGTTATTTTAACTACCCGCCCCTTAAAAATCACCGGTTCTGCACACGAAGTCACCCCTTTTAGGCAGACCCCCATACCAGGAGACTACATTGATCTCTTCACGCACCCTCTGGCGCATCGTCCTCCCCATTGCAACCATCCCCATCTATCTCGCCTTCGGTCCACGGGCCGAGGCCGCCTGGGAAAGACTGAACCATGGTGACCCAGTCCTCGAGACTCTCGCCGCACTCCTCATCGTGATCGTTCTCGTCCTCATTTGGCTAGCCATCCACTTGCTCTGGCCGCGAGACCGACCGACGTGACGCTTCCCCAGGGCGCGCGCTGCACATCCTTCGCCCCGGCCACCTTTACGGTGTCCGGGCTTTTTCTTTCCTATACCCCTTGCGTACAGAGGCAGCCAGGACATTTTTCAGGCTTGCCAAAACGGAACCTTACTGCTAGACTGGAGGCACCTTAATTTCCGTTAAGACAACCGAATACGGGATGCCTAAATCCCGATTGAGAAGCTGTTTTCTCTGTTTTTCTTCTCTTTTGGCCGTTTTTGCACCCCTGTTCTTCCGGGGTTTTAATTTTTTATGGAGTCCCCGGGCTCCGTACCCACAAGAAGCCTATGTCCATGTCGAATAACATGACCGATCTGAAGCTGAAAAGTAACATGACTGAGCTCGAACAGCTCTACGAAGCCCACTCGGCAGCGATACCCGAGATCGGCGACGTCGTCCCCGGCACCGTCATCCACGTCGGATCGAGTTCGGCTTTGGTCGACCTCGGCCCGCTCGGTACCGGTATCGTCCTCGGCAAAGAAATGAAAGACGGTCTCGGTGGCGGCGTGAAGCTCCGTCTCGGACAGGAAGTCCAGGCGACTCTCATGAGTTTCGAGAACGAAGACGGCATGATCGAGCTCTCGATCCGCGAGGCGTCCTATGACAAGAGCTGGGAAGACATCGAAACCAAGCTCCAGAAGAAAGAAGTCGTCGAGACCAAAGTGAGCGACGCCAACAAGGGCGGTCTCATGATCGAGGTGAACGGTATCCCAGGCTTCCTCCCAGTGTCGCAGCTCGCGAGCGAACACTACCCGCGCGTCGAGGACGGTGACAAGAACAAGATTCTCGATCTCCTGAAGAAGCTCGTCGGTGAGACGCTCTCTGTCCGCATCCTCGATGCCGATCGCGAAGGCGAGAAGCTCATCGTTTCCGAAAAAGCCGCGCAGAGCGAGAAAGAGAAAGAGTTCCTCAACCTCCTCCACGTCGGCGATACGATCGAAGGTACCGTCTCGGGCGTCGTCGACTTCGGCGCGTTCGTGAAGTTCGCCCTCCCCGGCGAACACGCTGACAAGCGCCTCGAAGGCCTCGTTCACATCTCCGAGCTCGCCTGGCAGCTCATCGACGATCCGCGCGAAATCGTGAAGACCGGCGACACCGTTGCAGCCAAGATCATCGGCATCGATGACAACCGCATCTCGCTTTCCATGAAGGCCCTGAAGGCCGATCCGTGGGAACACGTCGGCGAGCGCTACAAGGTCGGCGACGAAGTCCCGGGCACCGTCGACAAGATGAATCACTTCGGTGCGTTCGTGTATCTCGACAAAGACATTCATGGCCTCGCGCACGTCTCGGAATTCTCTGACATCTACCCGGGCCGCAAGATGGAAGAAGTCTTCGAGGTCGGCAAGCCCTACACCTGGAAGATCCTCTCGATCGAGCCTCGGACTCACCGCCTCGGACTCCTCCCGGTCAAGAAGTAATGTGCTGTCACGCGCCCCTCGCTCGAGGGGCGCTTTCATAAACAAGCAATCGTCTCGTACCATGAAAAATGTCTTCGTTATTCACGGCCCGTCAGGATCCGGACAAGACTCGATCATCGAGGGTGTGGCAAAGCTCCTCCCTATCGAACGAGTGATAACGACCGTGAGCCGAGAGATGCGTTCGTTCGAAAGTCAGGGGCATCCGTACTACTTCATCACAAAAGAGGCCTTTGAGGACTTGCTCCGCGCTGACGCGCTTGCCGAATATGTTCAGAAGTACACCGGGATCTACTATGGCGTCACCAAGGCGGAACTTGCTCGGTTTTCCGAAAAGCACTCAGAAAAAATTGGCATCTGGAAAGTTGACGCCGAAGGGGCTGCCACGATCAAGGCACGGTATCCCGAGATCATCGTCATCATGATCGCTGCCCCGCTCGAGGTGATAGAGCGGCGGATCCGAAACCGCGAAACCCTCCCCGAGAAAGAAATCCAGTCGCGATTAGAGCACATCAAGGAATGGCTTCCGAAAAGCATCTATGACTACAGAATTGAAAATGAAGAGGGAAAACTCGACGAAGCGGTCGCTCAGGTCAAAGCGATCATCGAGTCCCATCTTGAAAAGTAGCGGTCTCGCAAAAACGCATGCAGGGCTGGTTTTCGTTCGCCGCTTTCAAAACGCGCTTGCGAAAAATGATCTACTCCCCCGAGGTTCGAGCATCCTCGTCGCCGTTTCCGGCGGACCAGACAGCACCGCGCTACTCACCCTGCTCGCCCGACTCCGAGCAAAGCACGGCTTTACGCTCCGCGCCGCGCACGTGAACTATTCATTACGCGGACGCGATTCAGAACGAGATGAAGCGCTCGTCCGAAAGCTCTGCGCCGATTGGGATATCCCTTTGTCAGTGCTTCGGCCAAAAGAACGCCCGGCAACGAATATCGAAGAACGGCTCCGCACCATTCGCTATCGATTCTTCGAAAGGCTCCGCAAACGGTACAAATTCGATCTCATCGTGACTGCTCATACCATGAACGATGTCGCTGAGACGCTCCTCATGAACCTCATTCGCGGATCCGGGGAAAAAGGACTCTCGCCCTTTGAGCGGCCGCTTCCAAATATTTCCCGACCGCTCCTCTCCATCCAAAAGTCCGAGATTCTCGCTTTTCTCCGCACGGAACGCGTACCATTTCGCATCGACCGAAGCAATGCTTCGCCCCGATTCACTCGGAACCGGATCCGCCATGAGCTATTGCCACTCCTAGAAACCTTCAATCCCTCGATCATTGAAACGCTCGCAAAAACGGCCAGAGATATCGTCCGAAAAAGCCCCAGCCGAGGCTCCGGAAACGCTTTGAGCGAGGCTTGAAGCGCCTCCGGATTCATGGTATGGTAGGGAATGCTTTGAAGTAATCCACTCGTTTTCTCTCACCCAAAAATCTATGGATAAATTGATGAAAAATATCGGGCTCGTCGTGTTCCTGTTCCTCCTGCTTTCCGGCATCATGATCCTCTACTCGTCGCCCGAGAAGCGCCCCACCGACGTCTCCCTCTCCGAACTCGTGACCGCGATCAATAACGGCGAAGTAAAAGAAATCGTCGTCACTGGGAACGTACTCGAGATCGTCAAGCAGGACGATACCCGAGAGAAAGCCAGCAAGGAACCCGAAAGCTCGCTCACTGAAACGCTTGCCAACTACGGCATCGACAAGGAGCGTTTCAAAGCGGTCTCCGTCACCGTGAAAGAAGATACTGGTTTTGGTTACTGGACGCTGACGCTCCTCCCCTTTATCCTCCCCTTTATCCTCATCTCGGCGTTCATCTGGTTCATGATGCGGCAAGCCCAACGCGGCAACGCCCAAGCGCTCTCGTTCGGCATGAGCCGGGCGCGCGTACTCGATCCAAAAGATAAGAAAAAAAGAATCACGTTCAAGGATGTCGCTGGCGCGACCGAGGCTAAACAGGAACTCATGGAAGTCGTGGAATTCCTCCGTCAGCCAAAGAAATTCCTTGCGATGGGCGCCAAGATCCCGAAAGGCGTGCTCCTCCTCGGCCCTCCCGGGACCGGCAAGACCCTCATGGCCAAAGCAGTGGCCGGTGAAGCCGGCGTCCCATTTTTCAATATCAGCGGCAGCGAATTCGTCGAAATGTTTGTCGGCGTGGGCGCCTCCAGGGTTCGTGATCTTTTCAAGCAGGCAAAGAAGAACGCTCCTGCTATCGTCTTCATCGATGAGATCGATGCCGTCGGCCGTCATCGCGGCGCTGGGCTCGGTGGCGGGCATGACGAGCGCGAACAGACGCTCAATCAAATCCTCGTCGAAATGGACGGGTTCGAGACCGATCAGAGCGTCATCGTCATCGCTTCGACCAATCGGCCCGACGTCCTCGACCCAGCACTCCTCCGCCCGGGCCGCTTTGATCGGCGCGTAACCATGGATCTCCCCGACATCAATGAACGCGAAGCGATCCTGAAGATGCACACGAAGAACAAGCCGCTCGCTGAGGCCATCAATATGCGCCGGATCGCGGAACGAACCTCGGGGTTTTCCGGTGCTGACCTCGCCAACCTGGTTAACGAAGGCGCCATCCTCGCGACTCGCCGCAATATGAAGGAGATCGGGATGCAGGAACTCGCTGAATCGATTGAGAAAGTCATCCTCGGTCCGGAACGCCGGAGTCGAGTCATCAACGAAGAGGAGAAAAAAGTCATCGCCTACCACGAGGGTGGCCACGCGCTCGTCGGCACGAGTCTCAAGAATGCCGATCCTGTCCACAAGGTCTCGATCATCTCCCGCGGCCATGCTGGCGGCTACACGATGGCCGTTCCTTCGGAGGATAAATCCCTCCATACCGATCGCTACTTCATCGACGAACTCGCTGTGCTCCTCGGTGGATATGCGAGCGAGAAACTTGTCTTTGGCAATGTTACTACCGGCCCGTCGAATGACCTCGAACGCGCAACTCAGATGGCAAGGAATATGGTCACTCGCTATGGCATGAGCCAGCTCGGTGCCCGTACCTTCGGCAAGAAAGAGGAGCTTATCTTCCTCGGCCGCGAGATGCACGAGGAACGCAACTACTCCGAAGAAACGGCCCGAGCCATCGACGCCGAAGTTTCCCGACTCATCGCTGAAGCATTCGACCAGGCAACCAGCATCCTCTCTGAAAAGCGCTCCGTGCTCGACCGAATCGCGACGACGCTCCTCGAGAAAGAAACGATTGAAAAGGATGAGTTCGATGCCATCGTTCAGGAGACCACTGCAACGACATCTGCCCTCTAGGAGAGATCTTCATCTGAATAAAAGCCTATGCCCGAAATGGCATCGCTCGTAACTATCACCCGAAGCTCATTTCACGTTTTCCGGAAACAGCGGCTTCTTTGGTGGTTTGCCATCCCCGTTGGAATCTTGATCGGCTTCAGCTCGCTTGTTTCGGTATCGATCCAGAGTCATTTACCGGAAACTCCTGATCTTACTTCGTTGGCTTCGCTCATATCCAACCGTTACACCATCCTCACTCTCGGTGCATCATTCCTCATCGTACTCTCTCAATCGGCGATGCGTGGCGCACTTGTTGCTCTTCTCGCCTACCAAATGACCGAAAACGGCGGCAGCTTCGACAGAAAGACAAAGCCCCTCCCTTGGCAGGCCATGCTTCGCGCCGGAAGAACTTTGGTCACCTTCGAACTTGTCTACTGGCTATTCCTCCTTGGCGTCGGGGTTACTGTCGCCCTACCAGCGTTTTTAGCTCAACGTTTCAACCCGTCGATTATGCCAGTTAT
>CAZTYU010000029.1:0-11968 GCA_964617535.1 uncultured Bdellovibrionales bacterium
CGGAGCATGAGGTCGGTCGCCTGCGCCGGGAGATGGAGCGCGCTGCGGATCGCATAGAGCCGGAAGACGTAGCCGTGTTCGCCGGTATGTGGGCAAGGGCCGCCGTACTCCGCACGGCCGAAAGAGTTCACGCCGACGATCGCGCCTTTTGGTACGGAGTCTTCTTTGATATACGTCGTAGCAGGAGCGATGTTCCAGACGCGCCAGTGTACCCAGTTACCGCCCGGCGCATCCGGGTCATCCACGATGAGGACGAGCGCCTCGGCGTCTTCGGGCACGTTCTCGATGGAAAGCGGTGGATTCACATTGCGCCCCTCGCAGGTATACTCGCGCGGGATGCGTTCCCCGTACGCGAACGCCGGGCTATGCAGTCGGAAAGGCGGTTTTTCGGCGAGGTATTCCATAAGGTTTTCTCTTACTTGGCCATCTCGGCAGCTGGTGTACTCGATGATTCTGGTACTGTCTCGAGCTGCGTGATGAGTTCGCGAAGAAACGTAAGGTGCTCGGCGATGCGTTCGTCCTGACCAGGATAGGTCGGATGAGCCGGATGATGCACGACATGCGAGTCGAGGAGCATGAGATGCGGGCCTCCCGGACGATCGACGATCGCGACGTTCTTCCGGCCGAGGGTATCGACCATCTCGTCACGTGTGACCGCCCGCTCGAGTGTGATATGCGCGAAGGTGAGAAGCGCTCGGCGAAGATCGGGATGTCCGGCCGCCAGTGCGACGAGCTGTTCCGGCGTGTAGTCGTGGAAGAGGTCATGGATCTCGTTCGCTGATCCCAGGTACTCCTGAATCGTAAAGAGAGCGATGCGCCCACCACGTGGACTCTTGCCGATGAACTGCATCTCTTCGGGAATAAGGTCCGGGAGATCACGATACCACTCTTTCTTTTCCTCGTATTCTGTGCGGATCTGCTTCCCCCGTTCGACGAGCACGTCGACGTTCTGCCGAGTCGTCCGATCGATCTTGATGACGAGACTCGGCCGATCAGGGCGTTTTGAGATAAGCCGGTAGACGCTACATTCGCCGCCACCGTCGAGCTTCTTCGCTTCGAATTCATACTGCTGCGGATCTACCGCAAGCTCGTCCGGACGGTATTCGTAGTGACCGAAAGTCAATTTTTTGAAGACAGCATCGGGCACAGCGTCTCGGACGACACCGAAAAGCGCTTTCACCCGATCATATTTCCCCACCTCGGAATCTACAAGCTTATCCCAAGGCGCTGGTGCGTCCGGTTCGTCGACGTGGTCAAAAAACGCGTCGCGCGCGGCGGAGCGGACGAGACTAAGCTTCTTCCGCGCTTTCTTCAGCGGATGCTCCTCAGCGGGAGATTTCGGTTTCAGGGGTTGTTCAAACATAAACAGATGTATTTCACCCCTATCGTATCACACCCCGGCCCCTATTTCCGCAGTACTTTCTTCAGGTAGTGGCCGGTATGGGACCCGTGCGTCTTGGCGACTTCTTCGGGCGTGCCAGTCGCGACAATTTTCCCGCCGCCACTCCCGCCCTCGGGACCGATGTCGATGATGTAGTCGGCTGATTTGATCAGGTCCATATTATGCTCGATCACCATGACGGTGTTGCCCTTGGCGACGAGCCGGTCGAGGATCTCGATGAGTTTCTTCACATCCGCATAGTGGAGGCCTATGGTCGGCTCGTCGAGGAGGTAGACGGTGCGCTCCACTGCCTGTCGGTAGAGTTCGGACGCGATCTTCACGCGCTGCGCTTCGCCGCCCGAAAGCGTCGTGGCAGACTGGCCGAGCTGGAGATAGCCGAGACCGACTTCGTTGAGCGTCTTCAGCCGGTCGGCGATCGCGGGAATCTCGTGAAAGAATGCGTACGCTTCCTCAATCGTCATCGTGAGGACCTGGTGGATGTTCTTGTTTTTGTAGGTGACTTCGAGGGTTTCTTTGGTGAAGCGCTTGCCGTCGCAGACATCGCAGGGCACGTAGACGGTCGGGAGGAAATGCATCTCGACCGCGATGAAGCCGTTGCCTTCGCAGGTCTCGCAGCGCCCGCCGGGACGATTGAAAGAGAAGCGGCCGAGCTTCCAGCCGCGCACGCGGGCCTCTTCGGTCGAAGCAAAGAGGTCGCGGATATGATTGAACGCGCCAGTATAGGTCGCCGGATTGGAGCGGGGCGTGCGGCCGATCGGACTTTGATCGATCATCACGACGCGCGAGAGATACTCGGTCCCGGTGAACGTGCTGCAGTTTTCGACCTGATTGGTCTTGTAGCGACGATCGAGGCGGCCCTGGAGATTCTTGTGGACGATCTCGTAGAGAAAGGATGACTTGCCCGAGCCGGACACGCCGGTCACCGCGATAAAGCGGCCGAGCGGGATATCGACATTCATGTTCTGGATATTGAACACGCGGCCGCCGCGGATCTTCAGGCTCCCCTTTTCTTTGCCGCGCCGCTCGGGCACGGGGATGCGTTCTTCGCCCCGGAGATATGCGAGGGTGAGCGATCCGGATTTGTTCGCCTTCGCCGTGAGGAGGTCTTCGAGAAAGCCGCTGACAACGACCGAGCCGCCGTGGACGCCCGCACCCGGGCCGATATCGACGATATAGTCCGAGGCGTAGATCGTGTCCTCGTCATGCTCGACGATGATGATCGTGTTACCGAGCTCGCGGAGCGATTTCAGCGTCTCGATGAGGCGGTCATTGTCCCGCTGATGGAGGCCGATGGTCGGTTCGTCGAGGACATAGAGGGCGCCGACGAGCTGACTCCCGAGCTGGCTCGCCAAACGAATGCGCTGCGCCTCGCCGCCCGAAAGCGTATTGGCCCGCCGATCGAGCGTCAGGTAGTTGAGTCCGACGTTGAGGAGAAACTGGAGCCGACTGCCGATCTCGCGGAAGACGACCGCCGCGATCTGCTCTTCGCGCGCCGTCAGGTCGAGCGTAGCAAAGAAATCGAACGCCGCAGCCGTCGTAAGCCGGGTCAGGTCGACGATGTTCTGGCCGCCGATTTTGATGTGGAGTGCTTCCTCGCGAAGCCGCGTGCCGTTACAGGTGTCGCACGGCTCATCGCCGAAGAAATGTTTGGTCCCGAGTCCATTGCACGCCTGACAGGCGCCGTACGGCGAGTTGAACGAGAAAAGCCGCGGCTCGACTTCCGGGTATGAGAATCCGTCATAGGGACAGGTGAACTTTGTGGAAAGAAGGAACGATTCATCGCCGATCATGACTTTCACGATGCCCTCCGCTTCTTCGAGCGCTTTCTGGATCGATTCGGACAACCGGATCTCGGTGTCGTCCTTGTAGTCCCGGAAATCGCGCGCCAGGAATTCATCGACGATGAGGTCGATGTCATGCTTGAAATTCTTCTTCAGGACGACTTGCTCGCGCAGGCTCTTCCGCGTCCCGTCGAGGAAGATAGAGGTGAAACCGCGACCGAGCGCATTGTAGAGCATCTGATAGTATTCGCCCTTTCGCCCACGGACGACGGGCGCGAGGACGATGACCGGCGCTTCGGACTTGTCCTGCTCCTTGAGCACGGCGTGGACTTTTGTCTTTACCGTCTCGAGCATCTCCTCGGTGGAAAGGCGTGAAATCTCGCGGCCGCATTCGAGACAGTGCGGGCGGCCCAGCCGCGCATAGAGGACGCGCAGGTAGTCATAGATCTCGGTCACGGTCGCAACCGTTGAGCGCGGATTCCGGCTCGCGGATTTCTGATCGATCGAAATGGCCGGCGAAAGGCCAGTGATCTCATCGACATCCGGCTTCTGCATCGTGTTCAAAAATTGCCGGGCGTAGGCTGAAAGTGATTCGACATAACGGCGCTGACCCTCGGCAAAGATGGTATCGAAGGCGAGCGAACTTTTCCCCGAGCCGGAGAGGCCGGTGAAAACAACCATGCGATTCCTCGGCATCTCGACGGTGATGTTCTTCAGGTTGTGCGTGCGGGCGCCCTTTACGACGATCCATTCGGATGGACCCATGACTTTTTTCTTTTTGGATTCTTTCTTCTCAGCCATAGGATTTAGAGGTGGTGCTGTATAAAATCAAATTCCCGGTCGCGTTCTGGATGAACGACGAACTCGACAGTTTCTTCTTCGGAAAGTTTCTCCAGCGCATGGAAAAAGCGTTCTTTGCCATGCACCCAGTCGAGACTGACGAGATACGTCGAAGTCGCAAGTCCGGCCGCCGAAAACCGGCGGCGACCAGTCCGGGCGAGCTGGCTGAGGATATGCCCGATCGCCGAATGATGGAGCGGGAGGAGCATGCCCCGCGTCCCGAAACGGACATAGGGCACGCGAAACTCATGCGCCAGCGTGATGATGGGCCGGAAGAAACTCGGGAAGAAGTGAACATGTTCATGACTGTTCAGTCCGTCCGGATACCGGCCGAAGAGCTCGTGAAACCGAGCAATCTGCGAGCGCCACTCGGCCTCGACAGCCTCCGCCGGGATGTAGCCGAGGAAGCGCCGCACCGCGAAGTGTGCGCCACGACGGAGCGTTCCGTGACCCGCCTCTCCGCCGCGTCCCATGAGCTCGATCAGATCGAGATGGATATCGAGTTTCACGCCGGTCGCCGATAGCATCGCGGCGGCAGCCGGCGTGCAGTAACGCGCCATGACGGCGACCCGATCGAGCTTACCTGCTTTCGCCAAAGGCAAAATCCGCCGGACCGTGTCCCGGATACCATAGTCGTCTGCGGAGCGTACGAGGCGCGCTTTCGCTCGGTCGGAGATATGCATAACAAAGTTTGAGGATAGCAGGAAACCGCTATTTCGGAAAGATGACCCGTCCATTCACGATATGGACGCCCTCGCGTTTGAGCCGCGCCGCCTTTGCCGTCGTCCCTCCAAAGGCATACTCGCCGATACGCGCATCGGCACGTACGACCCGATGACAAGGCACGTCCCGATAGCAGTTTTCGGCCATCGCCGTCCCGACAGCCCGGGAAGCCCCCGGCACCCCGGCTCTCGTCGCGACCTGCCCATAGGTCAACACGCTCCCCGCCTTGATGCGAGCAACGACCCGATAGACTGACCGGCGGAACGCCGAAAGGCCGATTGCTTCTCGATAGCTTGCTTCCTTCGGGGTACGCATAGAAATGAACGATCCAAGCCAATGGCTCGAGGGCTCCGGCCGATAAAATTATTCTTCCTCGAAAGCCTGTTTCAATTCGGCATTGGCGAGGGCGAGTTCGGCCTGAAAGGCTTTCACCGCGGCTGCGATGCTTGTTTTGCGGGTCTCGATCAATTTCTTCATCTCCCCCTGCATCGATTCGGCTGCCTTCTTGTCGTTTGCTAATTTGGTTCGAGCACTCTCGAGGCTCCCTTTGAAATTGGAAAGAATGGTCGCCGTCGGAGCACCACTCGTGCAATCGGTCTCGAGCGTGGCAAGCGCCGCTGCGACCGAAGCCTTGAACGCATCCCGTGATGACTGCATCGCGTTCCTGCGTTTCTCGATGAGCGCATCCGTGCCCGTTCGGAACTCGGCAATCGCCGCGTCGATCGCCTCGCGCCGATCATCAACCGCCTCTTCTACCCGTTCCTGATAGTCTTCGACCGCGTCTTCTTCATTGTCGCCATCCGCCCGGTCCATGAGCCGCGCATAGCCTTCGCCCCGGAGCTGATCGGCCTCAGAGCGCGCTTCCTCTAATTTTGCATCGCGTCCGTTGCGCTCGTTCTCCAGATCTTCAGGGAGCGTGTCGAGGTAAGTCGCGACCGCTGCCTCCTTCTCGGCCACTTTGGTCTCGAGCTTTGATTTCGTATCAGCCAGAGCAGAACAGAACGCCTCGGTGTTCGGAAGCTTCACCGGGTATTTGAGCTTGAGTTCCGATACCTTCGGCTGCAGCGACTGGACCGTCGTGGTGACGAGATCGAGCGGCGCGGCCAAAACGAAGGCCGGGAGCGCGAAGAGACCGACAGAAAGAATGAGCGCGCTAGTAGCTGGTTTCATCATAGCTCGTTCCTAATTGTTCCATCACAACCGCGCCCTCCATAAAACTCTCGCTCTCGGCAGCGTATTCGCTTTCGAGGACTCCCTCGTCGCCGGCGGCCGTTTTTTCAATCTCTGCCATGATCTCCTTGATCGCGTCAGCATCCGATCCGGCGTCCGGGACTTCCGCCGCCTCTTGTACCGCGTCGGACGAGACGGCTGCGTCGCTCACCGATCCGGGCATGAGTTCGACCGACATACCGGTCGGCGCCGCTGCCTTCTTTCCATTCCACAGTACATAGCCGAGACCAATCGCCGTGAGAACGATAAAGGAAAGCCACAGGGTGAGAATCGGACGTTTCATAGTCTTTAGTATAACACCGCCCTCTTCGGGAATGAAAAAGCCGCTATCCTATGAGGAATAGCGGCTTTATTCTTTCAGCACGAGTGATCGGGCTAGTTGCTGTCGCTTCCCATGGCGGCCTGAAGTTTTTCCTTGGCGGCCTTCACGGTTGACTTGAACGTCTCGATCGCAGACTCAATCGCCTTTTTGCGGGTTTCGGCGAGCGCTTTCACATCATCGCGAATCTTGTCGATCGAGGAACGATCCTCTTTGAGCGACTCACGAGCCGCCTTCACCGCTGCCTGATAGGTCGACATGACGGTCTTCGGATCGACATTCGCTTCGCAGTCAGACTTCGCTTTGGCAGCGGCTGCATCGACAGCCGTCTTGAACTTGGAGTACGCATCCGAGCCGCCAGATTTCCTCGACGCAACGAGTGCATCGACGGCGCTGCGGAAATCATCGATGGCCTTATCAACCGCGGCTCGGCGAGTCTCTACGGCCGCATCGACGGTCTTCTTGAATTCGGCAACGGCGGCTTTCTCGGCGTCAGTATCGGCTTTCTCATCGAGCTTGGCATAGAGCGCTGTGCGGCGTTCGTCCTGCGTATCGCGCTTCCCATCGAGCCACTCGTCGCGATCATCGCGGCGATCAGTCCGGCGGCTCGTGCGGTTCTCCACGCGCTCTTTCACATTCTCGGCGCGACCCTCCATCCGTTCATCCCGATTATCGAGACGCTCGGTAAAGCGGGCGCAGAATGCGTCCTGGCGTTCATCCTTGCGCTCCTCTTTTTTCGCTTCCCAATTCGCTTTGCGCTCCTCCATGGCGGCATTCCGCTCTTCCATGCGGGCTTTGGCCTGCTCCGCGCGCTCGGTAAAGCGCGTGTTGGCATTCCCTGTTTCGGCCGAAGCCATGATCGGCGATCCGAGGATGGCCGCGAGCGCGGCAGCGGACAGGATGCGTTTCGTAGCGAGAGTATTCATACGGAAAACTATCAATGATTAGTTGCCTTCTTCGATATCAGCCAGCTCGTCCTCCGTAAAGGCGGAGAGGTCATCGCTGTCATCAAGCGCTTCATCGACGAGATCGTCAGCGACCGTACCGGGATTTACCGTGGTCGGCAGCGGCGCCGTAGCAGTCGATGGAGCCGCCGATTTCTCAGTGCTCATCGACGGTTTCGGCCGGACCATTTCATCGGCCGGATTCGACTGGCTCCGCATCGCATACTGGGAATAGATGACCGCCAGTATGACGAGGATGAGGAACAGGGCGAACCCGAAGCCGAGCATTCTTCTCGGTATCATATGATTGGTTTTAGTAAGCTTACGTTAGTTACTACGCGCCGAGACCGAAGCCGGACGCGTTCTTTCCACAAGTATATCATGCTTGTCCGAACCGCTTGCCAGGAAACCGCTGCGGGAGTATGTTCGAGGTATCGAATCGTCCTTTAACCTGCTGGAGGCTCCCATGCGCAAAGCTCTTACGCTTCTCGGCAGATTCCCCGAAAGGACTGCCGCATCGCCCCGCACCACGACGTACGAAGTATCTCTCGTGAAGAAGATCATCCGCTACCAGCCATGGAGCGGCCGCATCTCTACGGTCGAGCACGATTGGGTGTACACATCCATTGTCGTGGCTGAGACGGCGGATCTCGCGGTCTACGAAGCGCTCTACGAGTACTTCGTCTGGCAGATCTCGCTCCGGCGCAGCGAGCTCGGGATGCGACGGCTCGTGGGTCCGGAGCTCACGCTGATCGACCTCTTCGCGCGAAACCAGGCCGAATCAGCGCTCCGACGCGCTGGTACGCGAGACCAGATCATCTACTTTTCAGCCAATCCGTGGGAACCGGGCCTCTTCACGGTTCATTACGAATCGAGCCGCTAGGCGCCCACCCTTCTCCCGACCGCATCATGCCGGCCGGGCTTTTCTTTTGCTTTTCTTTCCGCCTTCGAGTTTGGCCTCGAGCGCCCTTATCTCATCACGCAAAATCGCTGCCGTTTCAAAATCAAGGAGCTTCACCGCCGCTTTCATCTCGCGTTCCTTGGCCTTGATGATCTTGGATGGATCCTTGGCGAAGCCCTTGGCATCGAGCGCAAGCGATACCGCGACCGCCTTATCATGCTCACTCTGGAGTTTCTCGGTAATATCGTGGATGTTCTTCCGGATCGTCTGCGGCGTGATGCCGTGTTCGGTGTTGTACGCGAGCTGGAGCGCCCGGCGCCGGGCCGTCTCGGACAGCGCATACTCGATCGAACCGGTCACCTGGTCGGCGTAGAGCGTCACGCGGCCCAGTACATTGCGCGCCGCGCGTCCGATGATCTGGATGAGCGACGTTTCGGAGCGGAGGAATCCCTCTTTGTCCGCATCGAGAATACCGATAAACGTCACTTCAGGAAGATCGAGCCCCTCACGGAGGAGGTTCACGCCGACGAGGACATCGAACTCGCCTTTCCGGAACTGAGTCAGGATCTTGATCCGGTCGATCGTCTTCACATCGCTGTGGAGATATTCGGCTTTGATTTTTTTCTCCTTCAGGTATTGCGCGAGGTCTTCGGCCATTTTTTTTGTCAGGGTTGTCGCGATAACGCGGCCGCCCGCCCGCACTTCCTTTTCCGCCTCGGCGATGAAGTCCCCGATCTGCCCCGGATAGTCGCCATCGGCCCGGATGCCCCGGACCGTGACTTCAGGATCGAGGAGTCCCGTCGGACGGATCACCTGCTCGACGATTTGCTCGCTCGCTTCGCGCTCATACTCGGCCGGCGTCGCCGAAGTAAAGATGACCGAGCCGACGCGCTCCCGGAATTCCTCGTAGCGAAGCGGCCGGTTGTCGAGCGCCGACGGAAGCCGGAAACCGAACTCGACGAGCGTTGACTTCCGCGCTTGGTCACCGTTGTACATCGCTCTGAGCTGCGGCAGCGTCACATGCGACTCGTCGATGATGGTCAGGAAATCCGGCGTGCCGTCCGGGAGATGCGGAAAGTATGAGAGGAGCGTCTCGGGCGGTTCGCCGGCCTGCTTCCCCGAAAGGTGTCGCGAATAGTTCTCGATTCCCGAGCAGTAGCCGATCTCGTCGATCATGGCGAGGTCGTAGTGCGTCCGACGCTTCAGCCGCTCGGCCTCGAGGAGCTTTCCCTCCTTTTCAAATTTCGCCAATTGCGCGGCGAGCTCCTCGCGGATTGTCACGAGCGCGCGTTCTTTCTTGTCGTCATCGGTGATGAAGTGCTTGGTAGGGAAAAGGATGATCGCCTCCTCCTCGCGGAGGATCGACTGCGATACCGGGTCGATCTTGGTGATCGCGACGATGCGATTTCCCCCGATCTCAATCGAGTAGATGAATTTTTCCGAGATCGGCATCACCTCGATTCGATTGCCGACCGAACGGAAGTGGCCCGGCAAGATGTCGGCATTGGTCCGCTCGAAGAAAATGCCGACGAGCCGGCGGAGGAGGGCCTCGCGCGTGATTTCCTCCCCGACCGAAAGGCGGATGTTCTCGCGGAGGTATTCTTCGGGACTGCCGAGACCGTAAATACACGAAACTGAGGCCACGATGATGACGTCTTTCCGCGTCAAAAGGGACTGGGTCGAAGCATGACGCAGACGGTCGATCTCCTCATTGATCGAGGCGTCTTTCTCGATGTAGGTATCGGTGATCGGCATGTAGGCCTCGGGCTGGTAAAAATCATAGTACGAGACGAAATAATGCACTGCCGCATCGGGAAAGAACTCTTCGAATTCCTGAGCCAGCTGGGCCGCGAGCGTTTTGTTGTGCGCGATGACGAGCGTCGGCTTGCCGAACTGAGCGATCGTATTCGCCATCGTGAACGTCTTGCCAGAACCCGTCACGCCGAGCAGTGTCTGGAAACGGTTTCCCCGTTCGAGACCGGCTGAAAGGGCAGCAATTGCCTTGGGCTGATCGCCAGCCGGCGGCCAATCAGATTTGAGCTGAAAGGGAGAGTGATGCATATGAGACGAGAGTATATCCGATGGGGCTACTTCTGAGAAGACCGACGCGCGGCCCAGACCATGAAACGCCGATAGAGGTGAAGGCCGCGATGTCGATGAATGTAGAGAAAGACGAGGCTGCCGAGAATCAGTCCTGAGAGCAAGACACCGACCCCGAAACGGATCCGCTCAACGTCCATGAAAAAAGCCCGAAGCGCCCGGATCCCGTAGTAGCCTGCAAAGGCATAGAAAAGGTCTTTGCAGAAATTGCCGGCATAGGAAGCGACGAGGAATACCCGGGTCCGGATCCGTACAACGCCCGCCGCGATCGAAACGAGGATCGTCGGGACGAACGGGATGACGCGCAAAATAAAAAGTAGGGCGCCGTCTCGCCAGGGGCTGCCGCCAAATTTCTGGCCGATGCGCTCGACATCGGCATGGGCGATACCGAGATAGCGGCCGAATCGGCCAACGACCACGTCTTCCAATTTGTCACCGAGCGTGTAGTAGATGAATGAACCGATGAGTTTGCCGATATTGCCCAAAATCACGAGCCAGACGAGAAAAAACGTCGTCCGCCCTTCGAGCGATGCAAAGAATCCTGCCGTCGTCATGACGAGCATGGATGGGATCGGGGCGATCACTTCTTCGGCGAGCGCGCCGAAAAACGCAAAGAGCTCAAGCGGCACGATCGCCGCCAGCTCGCGGATACCGGTCTCGATATGATGGAGCCAAACGAACATGCTCTCTTTAGTGCGTTAGAGGGCGCGATTGAACGCGTCATCGATCCGGTCGAGGTCCTTGCGCTCGAGCCCGAGCTTTCCAGCATCCTCGCGGAGCTCGCCCATGAACTCCTCCTTCTCGCGGAGATTCATGCCGCGCGACAGTCCCTGCGCATCCATATGCCCTTCGGCGGCCGTCTCCACGATCGCTCGTTCGCGCTCGTTCAGCCCATCGCGACGGAGACGTCCGAGAACGTCTTTCTGGAGCTCCTGCTTCGTCACGTGACCATACGCCCGCGGCGCTGGTCCGGATGAGACTGACGGCTTCGGCTTGGAACTCGGGAAAAAGAGTGACATAAACATTTCCAGTTAATTGGTACGACTCTATTCTACACCCTTTCTGTCGCCCGTAGACATTCGGGATCTTTTTCCGTATAATCGCCATTGACGCATATCCGGGCCGTTAGCTTAGTTGGTAGAGCGCCGCGTTTGCAACGCGGAGGTCGCCGGTTCGAATCCGGCACGGTCCACTTTGGGAAATATCGACCCTCTTCCACTATAGAGGGCTGGGACTTGATTGTTTCAGCCAGCTATTGTAGGATTCAGGGGCTTTTCAGCGGGTGATTAGCTCAGGTGGTTAGAGCGCGACACTGATAATGTCGAGGTCCCAAGTTCGAGTCTTGGATCACCCACAGGAGTTAGTCTCCTTGAGTAATACAGCGGGGTAGAGCAGTCTGGCAGCTCGCTTGGCTCATAACCAAGAGGTCGGTGGTTCAAATCCACCCCCCGCAACAAATAACAGCCCAGCAGGTGACAGATACTGTGGCATCTCCCTTGCTCGTGCTCTTATTTCCGCGCTATGCGTCGCGGTAGAGATATTTCGCATCCCCGCCAGGGTAGCTCAGTTGGTTAGAGCACGGGACTCATAAGCCCGGGGTCGAGAGTTCGAATCTCTCCCCTGGTACTGGTTACAAAATCGAATAATTGGGGGCGTAGCTCAGCTGGTTAGAGCGTCTGCCTGTCACGCAGAAGGTCACGGGTTCGAGTCCCGCCGTCCCCGCCATAA
>CAZTYU010000030.1:0-11158 GCA_964617535.1 uncultured Bdellovibrionales bacterium
CCCGTTCATCTTAGGCTACTCGCCCAGTCCACCTGTGTCGGTTTGCGGTACGGATTGGCACATACATAACTGAGAAGCTTTTCCTGGCACCGTGCTCTCTTTCCTTCGCCGGTATTACTACCAGCCACGCATGAACACTTGGGCTAACGCCAGACGGATTTGCCTATCTGGCACCCTCATGTCCCCGACCCCAATCCAATAAGGGGCGAAAGATACAACGATGCGTCACTCCTTCGAATATATGCCAAGTTCAGGAATATTAACCTGATGTCCATCGACTACGCCTTTCAGCCTCGCCTTAGGACCGACTAACCCTGGGATGATCACCATGGCCCAGGAAACCTCGGACTTTCGATGTGGGAGGATCTCACTCACATTGCGGTTACTCATTCCAACATTCTCACTTCCATACTCTCCACGAGCAGTCGCCTGTCTCGCTTCGGCGTGTATGGGACGCTCTCCTACCACTTCGTCTTGCGACGAAATCCGTAGCTTCGGTACTCTGTTTAGCCCCGTTACATTGTCGGCGCAGAAACTCTAGATGAGTGAGCTATTACGCACTCTTTAAAGGGTGGCTGCTTCTAAGCCAACCTCCTCAGTGTCTGAGAGTTTCCACTTCCTTTCCCACTGAACATAGATTTAGGGACCTTAGCTGACGATCTGGGCTGTTTCCCTTTTGTGCTACGAGCTTAGCCCCGTAGTACTGACTGCCTTACTAGGTATCACAAGTATTCGGAGTTTGGTTGAGAGACCTACGCTTGCGCGCGGAATCTCATCCAGTAGCTCTACCCCTCGGATAGATATACGCAGGACGCTAGCCCTCAAGCTATTTCGGAGAGAACCAGCTATTGCCGAGCTCGATTGGAATTTCTCCCCTACACTCAAGTCATCCCCTAATGTTGCACAGTTAGTGGGTTCGGGCCTCCACGTGGTTTTACCCACGCTTCACCCTGCTCAAGTGTAGCTCGCCCGGCTTCGGGTCTTGTCCATACGACTTAGATCGGCCTATTCAGCCTCGCTTTCACTGTGTCTCCGGAACTCGTCATCCCTTAGACTTGCCGTACAGAACAAACTCGTTGGATCGTGCTGCAAAAAGCACGCCGTCACCCGGATTACTCCGGGCTCCGACTCTTTGTTAGCAGAGAGTTTCAGTTCTATTTCACCTCCCTTTCGGGATGCTTTTCACCTTTCCCTCACGGTACTAGTTCACTATCGATCTGAAGCAATGTTTAGCCTTGGAAGTTAGTGCTCCCAGATTCAAACGGGGTTTCTCCGGCCCCGCCCTACTTAGGAACTGATGCATCAGCGACAATACGTTTTCGGATACGGGACTATTACCCCCTATGGTCGTTCTTTCCAGAACGTTCTCCTAACGTTTGTCGGTGACCCCGATCGATCGAGTCCACCAGCCCTGCAACCCCACTCGAGTAAACTCGGTGGTTTAGGCTTTTCCGCGTTCGCTCGCCACTACTGACGGAATCTTTATTAATTTCTTTTCCTCCAGCTACTAAGATGTTTCAATTCACTGGGTTTGCTCGGTAGCCCTATGTATTCAGACTATCGTTCCCGTATTGCTACGGGAGGGTTGCCCCATTCGGATATCCCCGGATCACAGCTTGGTTGACAGCTCCCCGAGGCTTTTCGCAGCCTCCTACGTCCTTCTTCGCTTGCATAAGTCAAGGCATCCACACTCTGCGTTGGTAACCTGCTTTCGTCTGAATGTCCGCAAATATTCTGTTTGCACAAAATACTCACGGACACTTCAGTTGACGGTGAAGAATGTTTGCGCAGACTTCACCGTTTCTACTATTGCTTGCCATATCGCGTCCCTTGACGAAACACGATACAGCGACCTTACAACGTTGACTTTTGAGTATACTCGCCCGAGCCCCGCGCATGCGGCACTATTTTGTCGGCGTACTCACAAAGACTTCAATGTATTGTTAAGAGTTCTTGCGCGGAAAGATGAATCTTGGAGAACAGGTTTCACCCAAACCTCTCTCTTTCCGAACAAGCTGTTTTCAAAAAAAAATCCGGTCACGAGCCGGTATACTACCCCACTCAATCACGCCCGTATTCAGTTGCTGTTGAGTTCCACAGTTAGAGTGTCTTTTTACCGTTTCTAGAGCGGTTTTTCCATAGTATAGAAGCATTCGAATGCTGTCAAGTATTTGGGCGCAGACCCTCATTGGACCAGGGAAACCATCGGCCAAATCCCGTTTTCAAGCCAAAAAGAAACCGGCTGATCGTACCATGTACGTCCAGCCGGCGATTTCCCAGGATGTCCCGAGGCCCTAGCCGACCACCTCGGTGAGGCGCGGCGCGAGGATGAAGAGGAGCTTCTTCCGGAGGATCTCCGGCCGGATCGGCTTCTCGATGTAGCCCGAGGCACCCAGCGTCGAGGCGAGCGCGATGGTTGCCTCGTCACCCGGTTCGATCATGACGAGCACCGGGAGCCGTTGCCCGCTGTCCGTCGCGCGGATCTCGCGGAGGAGACCGAGACCACCGAGGCCCGGGATCTTGGTCCCGGTGATGATGCCGCCGATCCCCGGCGTCACCGAGAGCAGCTGGAGCGCGCGCTCGGCATCGGTGACAGCCAGCACGCCGCTGTAGCCCAGCCGCTCGAGGTGATCGCGCATCTCATGCCGCAGCGCCGCCGAATCGTCGACAACGATCAGTTTCGTTGCGTGACGTTCTTCCGATGATGTCATTTCCATTTCTCCCGCTGACTCCCCTTGCGAAGTCAGCCATCAAACAAAGAATCCCTGCAAGGAAGGAACCTATCTGGTGTACTCTCGCCTGGTCCGCTTGTCAATCCGATGAGGTGAAAAGAAAAAGCGCCGGCAGCAGGTTCGCTGCACGGCGCTTCGGATCATCCTTTCGGACGACGCGGCCGACTTCGGTGGCTAGCCGTGGGCGTGGTGGCGGTCGTCGCCGTTGGCACGGGCGCCGCGGCGGCGTTCGGACGGATGCCCCTCACCGCCGTCCCGGCTGTGCAGCCCGCCGAACACCGCGCGCAGCTCGGGCGGCAGGTCGACCATGCCGCCAGCACCGCCCATGATGACGGCGCCGAGGATGTCGCCGATACCGCGGCTGCGGCCGAGGCGTTGGCCCGAGGCGTTGGCCAGGGTCACGAGGTAGCGCATGCGCCGCTCGTCGAGGACGTCCGGGCCGCCGGCGAAGATGAGCTCGATCGCCTGCTGCAGGTCGCGCGCGAAGCCCTCGTTGTCGCCGGAGCGATTGAGCAGCGCCTCGAGCTTGGCCTCGGTCGCGGGATCGCGGAAGTTGCCGAGCGCGTTCTTCGGGTCGATGTGGAAACGCGCGAGGCCCGGGTTCGGGAGCTCGCGGTACCAACGGAGCTCGCGCAGGCCCGCACCTTCGAGCACCTCGACATCGCTGCCGATGTGATCGTGTGCCACGCCGTCCTTGTTGCGGAACAGCCGCTCGTGCTCGACCCAGCGCCACGGACCTTCGCGGTCGCGGATGATGTTCACCTCGTCGGCACGGACGGAGAAGTCGTAACGGTCGTCGCCGACGTGGGCCAGGACCAGGATCTTGCGGTTCTGGCAGCCGCTGCAGTTCAGGTTGGTGAGGACGTCGCCAGGACGGAGGCCGTTCATGGCGCGATTCAGCTGGCGGATGGACATGGGCATCGTTTGCTCCAAATCAGTTCGGATGTTGAAGGGCCGGTTTCTGCACAGATCACTCGATCGGCAGATTGATATCCAATCAGAAAAATGAATTTCTGTCAATAAATAAAACGCGATTATCCAATACCACCCCAAATAAAGAAAACGCTCGCCGCCATGGCTCTGGCAGCGAGCATCTGAAGTGCACCCAGATCGGGCGCTAGTGGGTGGCGCGCGGCGGCATCTCGCTACTCGCGTCACCCGGCACGAACACCAAGTCGACCACCGGCACCGCCCGAGCGAGACAGCTGACGAGCGCGATGGCATGCGCCTGCTCGCTCTCGGTGAGCGGCCGGCCCACGATGAGCTCGAGCGCTGCCGCGACACGGGCATTGGACGTCGGCAGCCAGTCATTGAAGAGCATGGCGTCAATTCGCCGACGCAGCGCCGAGTCCGTGGCCATGATCTCGCGGATGCGATCCTCGCCGAGGACGGAGAACGACTTGGCCCAGCGGCCGAGTTCACGGAACTCGGAGACGAGCGCAAGCCCTGTGCCTTTCTCGACCAGCGTGCCGAGGTCGATCAGCTCGTGCGGGCTTTCCTCGACGTCGACAAGCGTCTCGGCTTCCTCGAGCCAGTGGAACGGGCCCTTCGGATCGGCGACGATGCGGAGATCCTCGCACGGGAGCGAGAAGGTCAGTGCCCCTTCGGCCGTGCGGTCGAGCACCAGGATGCGATGACCCGGCGGGACAGACGAGCTGAGCGGCGCGAGCACATCGCCCGGCTCGAGGGCGCACATGCGGGCCCTGAAGTCGCGGACATGGCAGCGTTCGGTACGGGACATTCGGATACCTCCGGAATACGTGAAGTCAGTTGATGGAAGAACTCTCGGTTCTGCTCGGTCGATGCCGCAGCAGACCCATATCAAACCAAAATCCCCTGCTTTTGGCAAGGGGTCAAGGCGTAGACTGACTACTCTATATTATGTACGCGGCAGAGAGACAAGCTACGGCTTCTTCTCCGGCTCAGCCGCATCGAGATTCATGTTCTTCAGGTACTGCTCGACGACTTCTGGGTGCTTGCCCATTTTGCAGTCAGCGACGAACGCATCGGCCTTCGCACTGTCAGCAAACGTCATATAGGCGAGCGATCCTTCGCAGATGGCATCCATGTCGATCTTACCCAAAGACTCCTGCTTCTCCATCTGTGTCGGAGCAGCTGGCGCAACCGGCTTCGGATTCAAAACCGCTGCGTTATACCGACTATAGACGACATGCGACTTTATCAAAACACCGGCGAGCACGAGTCCTGCGAACACCAACACACCAAGCACGATAACTTTTTTCATGTGGTTTATTTTATTTCATTCAGTATACACCCGAATCGCATATATAGGTAAACACAACTGCTTCAGTCAGTGAGAAAAAACGAGTAGTGACCAGTGGTCGAATCGTAGTTCCCGCGAACATCATCCGCCGAGTTGTCATGGCGTAAGACCCTGATTTCCTTAGCGCTAACTTTCTGCCCCAACTGCAGGAGCGTAAGTATAGTCGCTGGAGAATCCATGTGATCACTCTGGAAGTTAGCAATCTGACTCAGATCAAAATTTTGCATCGCCCGGAGCGTCTCGACATCTTTTTTGTCGGATTCATCTTTCGGGAGGTAATGGGAAAAATCAACAGAGCCGACAACCAAAACCTGCCCCGATTCAACAAGTGGCCTGAGAAAAGTGACGAGATCGTCGATTTCTTGAGCCGAGGTATTGTAACGCAGTACGATCGGAACGACTTTGGTCGACGGTAAAAAGTGAGCAATGTAAGGAAGGATGTTATAAATGCCATGCTCACTGCCGAATGATTCCGGGGTGAGCACAGCATCCGTCATCGTTAAAAGACCGTCCAAAGTTTCCGTTTCCGTTGAAACCTGACCGTACGGAGTCTCCCAGAGAAACTCCGCGGTTTGAATATTGGCCTCTCCGACCTCGAAGTGATTCGGACTGATTAAAATGATCGTTTTTGGCTGTTTTGAACGATTGGCGATCAATTGGAAAAACTCGGCAAGAAACTCGCTTGCAAGAAGGTGATGCGGCACTACTCCCCCGATGATGCGCCTAGATGCAAGATCGCTCACATCAATAGCATTCCTCGGCTGACGAAGCGCTGCCTCCTCTTCGGTAAGCGGAACCTGGAAGACTTCCGCAGTATTCGTCTCTCTCCCGGTAGACTGGCGACTCGATGCATGTCTATCGATCAACTCGACAATGAATACTGCCGCAGCGATACACAAGGCAAGCGTTGCGGCGACCGTAAACCTATTGGCTCGCAGAGGCATAATTACTTACACTACGCGACGACTCTTGAAATACACGCTGCCAGCCACAATGAACGAAACTGTCGCTATGATCACAACGAGAATCTGCAAAACGCGATAGAGCTTGGCCGTAGAAACGAAGAGCGTGTCCTCCCTGTTCTCCATCACTTCTTTCAGCTGGCTGAAGTCATGGTCATGGGTCAGGACGATCTTCTCTGATGAAGAATAACCACTTGCCTCTGGCGCATACATGAGCTCGGCATGGGCTGGCGGGACCGTGAATTCGCCTGTACTCACAACTCGAGCGAGATAACGAATGTGACCATTTCGTGCGCCATATGAGCCACTCGTCACAATAACCCCATCCTCTGTATACTCGTCGATCGAGGAATCGTACCAATAGCCATAAGAATTATTGTTCATACCCTCGTTCTTGAACTGCCTGCGGATAGCCACCATTCCAGCTGGCAGGTGATCCTCAATCACGAGCCGATCGCCGAAACGCTTCGTTCCCGAAACGCTAATGTCTACCTGAACCGTATCGCCAAGCGCAAGCGTCGATGAGGACGGATGGCTCTGATTAGAGTAATGCCGCTCCACACGCAGACCGCGATCCGCGGAATCGAATCGATCCGCTACGCGCATAATGCGCTTAGAAAGCGTTGAATAGATCTCCCTTCCGGTTTGGACGGATACGGTCGAATCAGGCGTTACCTCTTGCATATCGAGCGGAATCGATACATGGGTACGAGGCGAATCAATCGTGCCGCGTTTCAACTCTTTACCATCGAGCAAGACAGCGTAAGCAGGTACTCGCATTTCAGGATCGGCGCTTCGGTAATAATCGATAAGTGCTACCGCGACCTGGACGGTCGCAAAGGTGTTCGACCAGTAGCCAGGCTTGCGATTCGCATCGAAATACCGTACCACACTCGTGATGAATCCCCGATCGTACTGGGCGAGCATAAGCGCACGGACGGCGAGTCCGGTCGAGGCATCCTGAGATGCATAGTAGGTCTGGGCGCCTGCGCTCCAATATGTTCTCCCAGCCGTGTCACGTTGAGCGAGTGCTACGAGCGCGTTAACACCGTTCTTCTCCCAGTCGAGTTCGCCAGCGCGGATATTAGCTATGACCGAGAGTGCCAGCGCGTTCGGATCAATCAGGCTAGCGTCGCGTACCACATCCCCTTTCATCCACTCATTTGGAGCAACTTCCATCCCGAGAAGCAGCCTCCCGTACGCAAGAGAGATGAGATCAGTCGTGTTCTCCCGGAGAAACTTCTGTCTTTCCAGTGAGGAAACTCCGGACTCCGAAGAGTTCTGCCCTTGACCAGAAAGTCTATTCTTCCACTCCGCATCCAGATACCCGCGGACGCGGTCGAGCATCGCGTCGATCTCAGCCGTCTTCACGCCAAGCGATCGCGCTTGGAGCAGATATTCAACGACATAGGCCGTAAGGTATGGGTTCGATTCTCCCTCGTGCCAGAATCCCCAGCTTCCGTTATCATGCTGGAGTTCTGTCAGATTCTTTACTCCCTGAACGAGCATGGCATCGGTATCCTTGCCGACGAGCGCATCCTCAAATAGATCCTTCTCTTTACGGGCGAGAATGATCGGGACGAAACGACTCGTCGTCTGCTCCACACAGCCATACGGATAATCCACGAGATGCTTCATGGCTGTCGGCAAAGTGCCAAGCAAGCTCGAAGCGAGGTCAAGCGTGATCGTACTCGAATCCCTCTCCATGTCGCCAGGAAGCGCTAACCGGAATTCCGCAGCACCCATTCCGATTTCGGCCGAACGATCGAGGAAACCAGCTTGCCGCACCGGTAGCACGCTTTCGATACCATCGTCATATTCTTTTCCATACCCCTCCGCATCTGCCGTGACCGTAAAGTGCGCCACATCGGACAATTTTTCGGGCAAGAGCAGGAACGTGAGATCGCTCACCGAATGCGGTTCGATCGTCAACGTGCGATCAGCCCCATCAGCAATACTTCCCGCATCAAACTTCGCCTGTACCGCATAGCTCACCCGTTCGTCCGTATTGTTACTGATGGTCACTGCCGCCTCTACCCGGTCGCCGACACGCATCATTTCAGGAAGTGCGGGACGAATGATAGTATTCTTGCTCACCATGATTTCAGTCCGTGCTTGGCCGACTTGAGTCGCCATATTGGCACCAACGGCCGAAACGACCCAAGTCGTCGTATTGTCCGGGAGTTTGAAAGTCACGCGCGCCTTACCATCCTCGCCAAGGCGGACTTTCGGGTTCCAATAGGCCGTATCTTTGAAAACTGATCGGACGCCGCCGTCCTTATTGTTGTGCACCCACACGCCATCAGCGAAGAACGTATGATACTGCTCGACCATCAGATTGTAGACGGTCACATTCTCACGCTGGAAAGCGATTGTCTTAATCTCTATTTCATTTCCAGCTGGATCGATAAGTCTATCCCCGATCTGGATGTCGCCAGCCGCCTGCCACTCTCCATCGACAAACATCCGATGCGCTGCCGTAACCCGGAGCGAATCATTGATGACGATGTACCCGTCTTCTTCGACTGTATGTACTCGACCGACGCGTGCTGGTACGAGCGTCGCATCCGTCTCGCTCACCCGTGTCAGTATCATCTCGCCTGGACGTATCTCTTGAATCGGTTTCACATTCCCGTCTGCCATAAGGACCAGCGTATCACCCGTAAAGCAACCGCCCTTTTCGGCAAGCTCTGAGGTAAAGAGGATGCCTTGGAGCGAATGCGCGTCTCGCGTATTGTTGTAACGCTTTGACCAGAATGTTTTGAAGATGTCGCCCGGCGCCTGGTCCATCAGTTCAAAAAGAGCCTTATCGATCGCCCAAACGCCTATCTCGCCATTTGTTGGCTTCCCCTTGTAATCCGTACCGACGATTTCGAGTGAGACCGTCTCGCCAGGAAGGTAGCGCTCCTTGTCCGGCTTGAGGTCCAGTTTGATCCGCTTCGATTCCGCGCTCACTGCAATTTCAGTCGAGGCCGTATCGATCCCGGTTCGAGAAAAAATAGTCGCATCAATGAACATGTTAGGCATGTCGGTCTCGACGAGCGGCAAGGCTACGGTTCGAGTATTCCCATGGAGCTCTATGACTTTCGTCCGATGAATGCCGTCGCGCTCGAACGCTACCCAGACATCCCGATCGGGGAGATTGGACGAAATCGTAAGTCGCACCTCTTCGTCAGGCCGATACTGCTCCCGATCCGCTTTGATGCTGAGCACCGGCGTACGGTCGCTTTCGCTTCCCTGGAAATAGTACCCCTCATGGTCGGAAACCCAGAGCCAAAGACTACGGACCGTGGTATTGCCGCGATCGTCCATACCTCTAACCTCGAACTCATAGCTGCCCGTTTCAGGCGGGGTGAATTTGAGCACTGCTTTTCCTTCGCCATCGGCAGCAAAAGAAACTGGATCAAGAGTCCGGTTCTCTTCCCGGTAGTACGGATATTTTTCATTCGGCCGGTCTTCGCGAATCCAGCGGCGCAGCTTTACCGACGCCACCAGCTCCTTTCCTGCGACCATGGCTCCTTCGCGATTCGCGACGAGGATGAGCGGGATCGATACCTCCTGATCTTGCTTCACCCCATACGAGTAATCCGTCCGATAGATAGAGAAGTCCGCCGGCATGACGAGTACGTTCTGGCTCTCGAAAACCGGATTCTGAGCACTATCGGTACTTGATGCTTCGATGCGGTAGACCTGCGGCAGGAAACGATCGTGATTTTTCGTCATCACTTCGACGGCCGCTTGGCCATTTGCATCGAGCACGACGACGCCTTCTTGGACCGCGGATCCGTAGCCATAGCCATACCGATAGTCATCATTCTCGTCTCCCGGGAAATAGTACCCGTAGTCATAGTACGTACCGGCCGTAACCGAATACGATACCTGCTTTCCCGCAAGCGGCTCGCCCGAAAACAAACTGCCCGAGATAGTAGCCTTCATCGCGTCTCCGACGATGAACCGGTCGTGATCGACTACGACATCAAGGCCGAACTCCGGCTTGCGATAATTGTCGACCATGAATCCGACCGAGCTCTGGTTCGACGAATACCCATAGCCATACTCATCGCTCCCGCCATACCCTGGGTACGAAACCAGGAGCGTATAGTAATTCCCGGCCGGCAAATCTTTCGGCAGAACAGCGCTCCCATCAAAAGTACCGTTACCGGACAATGGATAATTCTTTTCTAGAACTACGGTCTCTTCCTCGCCCCAACCCGTATAGATCTTCACCCGCGCCTGACCCTGAGCCGGACTATAGCGGGCGTCATCATCCTCCCGCGCAAATGCTTTGAAGTAAACGGTATCGCCAGGCTGGTAGAGTGATCGGTCCGTATAGAGATAGGACTGCACGCCGTTTTTCCTCGGGATAAACTGGCCGCCGCCCCACCACCAGCCAGAGGAAGTCGGCTGGGGCGCGTGCGCCGTATAGTTGAGCGGGATGAAGGCCGTTTCGCCGAGCGCATGCACGATAGCGAGGTCGCCTCGCGACTTCTCGTCGATTCGGCCGACACCGTCCTCATCGATTCCGGAGCGGCTGAAGCTGTCCTTGTTCTTCTCGAGACTATAGCCGACCACCTCCCCGCTCTCCACGTGCTTCCCCGTCCGGCTGTCGACCGTCCAGATGGCGAGGTCCGGCCCTGCTTGTTTGGCCTGAGCCACGATATTACTCACGACTATGATCGCTTCGCTTCGGTCGGCGCCAGTCGTGCCCTCGAGGTAGTACATCCCCGGTTCCGATATCGGCAGCGAAACGCGCGTTCGCATTTTTTCATCCTCTACCGTCCGAGAGAAATGCGATATTTCGTCGAGCCGGTTTGTCTTTACCTTGAACGGAAGGACGACTTCGTAATTCTTCTCCTTGCCCTTCTCATACGCGAGCGCATCGAGGAACTGCTCTTCGGTCATGCGGTAGAGGCGCATGTCGACGCTCTGCCCGGCAAACGCGGTGCCAAGCCACACGACTTGCTCTTCGGCGAGCGTCCGCGCGATCACACCGCCGAACTCATACCCCTTTTCATCGACGAAAAAAGCGAGAATCGGTTTCTTCTTTTGCGTTTCGTCGGCGCTCCCCGTCGACGACTGAATCATGAATGCACAACAAAAAAGACCCACGACGAGAGAGGCCTGCTTCGCACGCATTCGAAAGCGCATAGGCGATAGATACGATTACATCCCTATAGTAG
>CAZTYU010000031.1:0-9158 GCA_964617535.1 uncultured Bdellovibrionales bacterium
AGCCGCCGCGCCCGCACCTGCCGCCCCGGTGAAGACAGCGCAAGCTGAAAGCGCCTGGGACTGCACGACGACGTGGAAGGAGGCCGACTACGCGCCGAGCGAACACCAGGGCCGCATGGACCTGGGCACGCTCCCCGCCGGCCGGTACGCCATCAAGGTGACCGGGACGGTGTGGCAGGACTTCTACACCGGAACGCCTGCTGTCTTCCATCAGCGCTGTGAAGCGGATCCTGATGGGCGGATGGGCGACTGCCGTGCCGCCGACGACCGGCTCATCCTGAACCGGAACGGCGACATCTGGCCAGCCCCGAAGCCGATCCCCAGCGCTTCCCGGGTGCACATCCCAGGGGAAGCGTACGGCAAGGTCCTCGTACACGCCTGGGGGGTTCCGCTCTCCATCGGCGAACAAGGCCAAATCCACACGGGTCAGGACCTGCCGATTGCGGTGGATATGAACTTCTACCAGCATCCGGCGAGCTACAACGGCCCCGGGAAGTTCCGGATCACGATCAAGCAGTGCCAGCAGACCTGACCGACACGCTCGGCAGGATTCGACAACGGGCTCTCGCGACAACCATCGCCAGAGCCCGTTTTTCTTTTTCTTACGACAGCTTTAATTCGCTAAAAGAAGCTCGCTACCTGGCGGACGAGGACAAGCGCGGCGAGCGCGACCGCAATACCGATGACAGCATACTTCACAATCGATTTTCCCGTGTCGATCCGACTCTCATCCCCGGCGGCAGTCAGATACATGAATGCCCCGACGACCAGCATGACGAGCGCGATGACGCCAATGACCGAAAGGAGGAAGTTGAGGACATTGGTCGCCGTCTGAATAAGCGTGAGCGTACTGCCGAAGCCAGCACAGGCCGAGAACGCAGACCAGCCGAGGAGATTCGCCACTTCACGGAGGAGCATCGGCGCTGCGACACCAATTGCGAGACCGATGAGTGCGCCGAGGATAGACTTCTTACCCAGAGTGAGCCGACTCTCGTCCCCGCCCGATGTGATATACAGGAATGCACCGACAATGATGAAGATGAGTGACAGGACAACGATGAGCGCTTGGAAGAAATTCAGGACTGCACAAACGAGCGCATTGATATCCGTAAAGACGAGCGGATTCTGAAAGTTCAGGAATGTCCCGACAATCGGCGGACCAGCCGGAGGCGGCGTCACCGGACCAGGGCCGGGACCAGGGGCAGCACCCTGACAGCACATCTGCCCAGTCGAGCAGGTGCCAGCGATCGGCGTCTGCGGACTGATACAGCCAGTCCCAATCGGGACACAGGTCCCGGTACATGCAGGGGGCGGAGTATTGATACAGCATGAGTCTGTAGGATTTGCACAGGTTTCGGTCGGGCTTGCCGTCATCGATCCGCAGCCGAGACTGGTCGGGAGGCAGGTCCCCGTGCAGGTCGGAGCGGGCGGAGGAGTCGTCCCCGTACAGCAGGAAAGGGTGCCGCACTGCGTTGCATCGGACTCAGCTGTCTCGCTCCCGAGACAGCCGCCCGTCGGTCGGCATGTTCCGATATTTCCGCTTACATTTCCCGTACAGACATTGCCCGCCGTCGGAACGCAGCAGACGAGGCCGACGCTACAGGCTGGATCGACGTCAGAGATGCCCGCGCAGGTTGCTCCGCTCCCGCAAACACCGGTGCTCCCCGTGACTGCCCCCGTGCAGAAACACCCTGGCCCCGTACAGCCAGACGGGGGTGTCGCGACACAGGTGCTCCCATCCCAACTTGAGCCCGGCGCACATGTACCCTGTGCAGTTGCCGAACCAAGCGACGTCCCACCATCCCTAACTTCAAAGATGTTCGATCCGAAAGTAATCGTACGGGATTCCCCTGACGAAGAAGCAGCCAGAGAAAAGACCGTGCCGTTTTGAGATACGGTCGGGCTAACCGAATTGACTACCGACCAGCTGACCGTACTGGTACAGTCACTCGCACCGATTGGTATTGTGCAACCGGGGGCAGAAAACGATGCAAGCGTAGGAGGGTTCGGAGCACAGCGCGCACCACTCCAGGTACTCGAAGGCCCGCACGCAGCACTCGACGGCCGGGTGGCGAGCGATATCCCGCTATCTGAAAGCTCAAAGATATTCAAACCGAAATCCAGGGTGGCGGTCAGTCCGGGGCTTGAGGCAGCTGTCGAAATCTGCGTTCCATCCTGCGTCAGAGATGGAGCGACTGAGTTGTTGATAGACCAACTCACTACAATCGTACAGGTAGCCGCGCCATCTGGAATCGTGCAGCCAGCTGGGACATTGATTGATCCGAGCGTTGGCGGCGGTGGCGGAACACAACACATCTGGCCAGGGCCGCTACACGCAAGTGGCGAGGAAACGCCGGTACCGTATCCGCAGGCCGGCTCAGAAGGAAAAAATATACTATAGTAGTCACTCCGGCATGTCCCGCCGTTATCCGTACAGGGATTCGACATCTGACTCGCAGCGCAGCAGATAAGCACGCCATTCACATTACTCGGGCACGAGCCGGACACTGGCACCTCTGGAAATGAACAGCCCGATATCCAGCCCGGACGACAAGCTCCGCCTATGCCGGCACAGGTCTGCGCCGAGGCATCAGATGGTAAGAAAGATAGGAAAATGAATGCAAGAGAAACAGCGAAGAGCGAACGGCACACCATCTGTCCAAGTTGCTTCATAAGTTCTTCCGCTAGAGAAAGGCTGCGATCTGACGCACGAGTACGAGGGCAGCCAAGGCAATGGTGATGCCAATGATCGAGTACTTCACGATCTTCTTACCGGTATCGATACGATCCTCGTCTCCGGCAGCGGTCAGGTACATGAACGCTCCGACGACCAGCATGATGAGCGCTACAACACCGACAACCGAGAGGAGGAAATTGAGGACGTTAGTGGCGATCTGGATGAGCGTCAGGCTCGTCCCGACACCCGTCGGCGGCGCGGCAGTCCAGCCGAGGATATCAGAAATCTGCCGGAGGAAAGCCGGCGCAGCAATTCCGAGGGCGAGACCGATGAGCGCTGCCGTGATGCATTTTTTCCCCGTCTCAACCCGTCCTGAGTCTCCACCCGACGAGATATAGAGGAATGCACCGATGATGATAAAAATGAGCGCTAGGATAACTATAAAGGTCTGAAGAAACGTCAGCACGCGCCCGAGGAGATCATTGACCGTATTGAATGAGAGCGGATTCGTGACGCCAACCGTAACTGTCCCCGTTGATGGGCCAGGACCCGGCTGGGCCAGGGCGACATCAGCCGATAGCAACAGTATGAAAATGAAGCCACCAATCAGAAACGTTTTTGGGAAAAGCATATCCTTTTGATCAGAACGTCGGGCCACTCGCATTGAGGAGATTATTGATCGCGACGATCAGGACGCGGCCCGAAAGCGCGACAACAACGCCGATGATCGAGTACTTCATGTTCCGCTTGGCCGTACTGATCACGTCGTCATCCCCTGCCGACATGAGGTACTGGACACCCGAGATCACGAAACCGAGGACAGCGACAAACCCCAGAACAGCGAGAAGCCAGTTCATGACGTTCATGATGATATCTGCCACCGGCGTACTCGAAAGGCCGGTATTGGTCGGGAAACAGACCCCTGAAACCATCGTATAGTTCGTGGGACAGGTCTGGGCCAGAGCGAACTCAAACGATGTCAGCATGCAGAACGCAGCCACGAGAAAAAACGATCGCCCCCAGCCGCCTACACGTGACATGATGAATTGTCTTTTTGTTTTCATATCCCAACCCCTCAAGCTGATACGGAACCGGACTAGAATGCGGCGCTTGCGTTCAGCCATGCGTTGATCGCACGAATCACCACATAGCCCATGAGTGCGACGATGACACCGATGATGGAAAACTTCATGCTATTCTTCGCTCGCTCTGCCATTCCTTCGTCACCAGCGGCGAGGAGGTACTGAAGACCAGAAATCACGAATCCCATGACTGCGATAAAACCGAGGACTGCCAAAAGCCAAGACAGCGTATTGGAAATAATGCCGTAGACGCTCGAAACAGGGAGGTTAGAGCTCGCCACGTTCGTCTGTCCCGTCAGCCAACCTTGGGCAAATACAGTAACTGGGGAAACGGCAGCTGCTACGAGAGAAAACAGCGCCAGCATCTTTTTTAGCGACATACGTATCCGAAAAGATTTAGTATGGATTACCTCATCCCCAGTATACTCCAACCATCTATCAAAAGAAAACAGTTCTGGTCAAGACTGTCCAGAACTGCTTTCCGATCCAAAGATGGACACTAGAAACTGGCTGACGTACCGAGCCAAGCGCCAACCGCCTGGATGATCACATAGCCCATGAGTGCGACGATGACACCGATGATGGAGTACGTCATCGCGTTCTTCGCTTTTTCTGCCTGGCCTTCGTCGCCAGCAGCGGTGAGATACATGATACCAGCGATCACGAAACCAATGACAGCGATGAAACCGAGGATGGCGAGGAGCCAAGACAATGTCGACGAGATGATCTGATAGATCGAACCCGTTGGCAGTCCAGACGACTGATAGTTCGTCGTACCGCGGTCTGTCCAGTTGCCGTTGGTCAGCTGAGCTGAAGCCATAGCCGGAGCGAGCAAGAGCAGCCCGTTCGCAGCACCAAACGCTACTTTTTTGAGTTTTTGCATATTCTCTCACCTCCTTTCCTTTTTGTGCCGAACACGAGCGTGTTGGCACCTCAGCAAACATGAATACATTCCTACATAGACAGTATACTCTGCACATGGAAAAACGAAAACAACCCTTTCGGGTTGCTTTCACTTTTCGTCCGAAAAGTTTCCACGAAAACTAGAAACTGGCTGACGTACCGAGCCAAGCGCCAACCGCCTGGATGATCACATAGCCCATGAGTGCGACGATGACACCGATGATGGAGTACGTCATCGCGTTCTTCGCTTTTTCTGCCTGGCCTTCGTCGCCAGCAGCGGTGAGATACATGATACCAGCGATCACGAAACCAATGACAGCGATGAAACCGAGGATGGCGAGGAGCCAAGACAATGTCGACGAGATGATCTGATAGATCGAACCCGTTGGCAGTCCAGACGACTGATAGTTCGTCGTACCGCGGTCTGTCCAGTTGCCGTTGGTCAGCTGAGCTGAAGCCATAGCCGGAGCGAGCAAGAGCAGCCCGTTCGCAGCACCAAACGCTACTTTTTTGAGTTTTTGCATATTCTCTCACCTCCTTTCCTATCCGATCAGAAAAGATCGGATTATTTGTTTTTATTTTCTCTCTCAGTTCGCTATGAATACAGCAATCGTCCGAATCAGAATGTATCCACCAAGAGCGATAACAATGCCCGTGACTCCGGCCAGCGTTGCTTTTTTTGCAAGCGCTACCTGCCGCATATCTCCTGCTGCAAAAAAATACAAGGAACCAGCTAGCACTAATCCAATTATAGCGACTACTCCAATGATTGCCAACAAAAAGTCAAGGATATTCGTCAGTCCGACCGAAAGCGGTTGCGCTTCATCGATTGGTCCGGCGTGCACAAACACTGGAAACATGAGTGCAAGCGTCGAAAACACAAGTCGCATGGATGCTTTCATATTTTCTTTTTTAAACAGAGAAGGAATCGAGCGATCCCGATTCCCTCTTTTGTTTTTCGTACTTACTGCGTCGGACCATTGAGGAGCGTTTCTCCCTGAGTTCCAGCAGGATTGGTCGGAGCAGCGGTCGCCGGAGTCACTGGACCAGGTTCGGAAAGGCTATTCGCGGCGGGGATATTCCCCTTTCCTGAACGGAGATTCTCGATGACCTGTGTGATCTGCGTCCGGGTCTGCTTCACGTTTGCGCCGGTCCGTTCATCATCCGGGATGAGGGCTAGGATCTTCTCATACTCGGCCATCGCCGCATCGCGCTTGTTCTCGCGCTCGTAGAGGAGACCGAGCGAGAGGCGAACATCGATCAGCCGGTCATTCGCTTCGAGTACCTGCTTGTAGAGCCCCTCTGCCTGTGCCCGATCGCCTTCTCCATTCCGCTCCTGATAGAGCAGCCCGAGGTTGTAACGGAATGAGAGATTCGATGGGGCGAGCTGTATCGCCCGTGTTGTCGATCGGATAGCCGAGTCATAGTCCTTCATCCGAGAAGCGATGACCGCAAGATTGTAGTGCGCGATCGCAAGATCAGCCTTTTTGGCAACCGCCTGCTCGAAGTATGTCTTGGCCTCAGAGAGGAGCGCTGTCTTTTCAGCACCATCCTGCTTCCCGTCAGCGGAAAGTCGCTTGATCTGGCCGAGCTTGATCGCGAAGAGCGGGTTCTGAGGTTCGAGCTCAAGCGCACGCATGTACATCTCCTCTGCTTTCGGCAAGGCGTCGGTCGCAAAGATACTTGCATTCTCGTACACGAGTCCGAGCGCTTCGGTAGCGAGGACATCATTCGGCATGAGCTCCTTCGCACGAAGTCCGGCTGCGACCGCTTCACGAACAGCGAACGCGATCTGATTCACATCCCGATCATCCGCATTCTTGCCGCCCTCGACATTTGCGATGGCCATGTATTCCTGGGCGATACGAGTGTAATAACGACCCTCCTGAGGATAAAGCTGGATCGCTTTCGTATACTTTGGAATACTATTTTCGACAGATGCAGGCATCCGAGCTGCCATACCTGCCGAGACGTCAGCCATGAAGACTTTGCCCATGAAGACGAAGATGAACGCTACACCGGCAGAAACCACCATGAAGACGAAAGCGAGCGCCAGGGCGAATTTCGGGGTCGCACGGAACGAAAGCTCCCAGTGCCGCTCCTCGGATCCGCTTTCCTGGAGCAGCGTCGCCAGTGCAAGCGCCGAAAGGAGCACGCCGACGATAAGGATCGTGGCATTGATCGGTGAAACGAATCCGGCCACAAAGAGCATGACCGCCACCGACCAGAGACCGAGCGAGGCGACTTTGTTCTTCGCTTTGTCCATCGTCAAGAGGTAGAGGCCGATCGAGAGAAACGAGAACCAGACCACGAGCATCAGGATCGTCCCGATGACACCAATGGTCGAGATCGCTTCAGCGATAAGTCCCGTCCCCTGGTAGAAACGGAGCGTATAGAGCGCATTGCCATTGAACTCTTGCGGACGGAAGAGCGAGAAATCATACCCGTAGGTCGCAAGCCCAGAACCCGTAAGGAAGTTGGCGCCGAGTGACTCCTTTACGATCTGCCAAGAGAGCTTCATATTTGGTGTCACCTCGACCGGGAGCGTGGCGCGGACGAGCTGATTGTTCCCGATCATGAGGAACGCCAGCACGACGACAAAAATCACCATCGGCATCCAGGTCAGCGTCTCAGCCGGACGAACGATCTGCGCGAGGATATAGATGAGGAAGAATCCGAGACCAGCGAGGACTACTGCCCACGTCACGAACGGATACAGCGCAAGCAGCAGGAAGAGGTCGAGGAGAAGCGCCAATCCAAGAATGCCAGTCAATACGAGACGAGTAGTTCGTGCCACGACCGAACCGTCCCGATGAATGAGAAAGAGTGCGGTCACAAAGAGCGGCACGAGGAGCGCGAGGAAGAGCGTCAGGGTCGACATGGATCCGATGAGCGAGAGCGGGGCCATCGCCTCCCAGCTCGACGGAAGGAAACGCAATTTCATCACCACGAGAAAGCTCCAGACAACCACGAAGACACCTGCGGCGAGGAATGAACCGAGCATGAGGTTCCGCCGACGCTCGGTGAAGTGGCTCATGATAAAGAAATACGCCAAGACGAGCGCCGTCAGGCTGATGAAGCCACGTGATGGGTCGCCAAAGAATCCCCAGAAACTGTGCCAGCGATCGACTGAAAAGACCGTCGCGACAATCGAGAAGAGCCAGAAAAGAACGATTGGGATATCGAGTGGGGTCCGGCGGATACGCATCTCGCCCGTCATGACGCCCTTGGATACCCACGCCACGAGTCCGACAAGGAGACAGAAGTAAAAGAAAATCTGCTTCTCAAATGCAATCCCCTGGAACGTCAGGCCCGTAAAGAAGACCGGGACACCGAAGAAGAGCAGCATGAGCACCCCGGTAATGATGAGGTCGAACGCTTTGGACGTACGAGCCTTTGAGGCAATCGGCTTATCTGAAACGCTCGGGCGAACCATGGATGGCGCTGCGGCGGACTTTTCGGACATGAAGTTAGACTGACTCCCGAAACGCGCGAAAGATGGCTTTTCAGACGATTGCATAGCGCAATAATTACGTTAATTCAGTAATGCTCCCATTATACGCCACCGGAAATAGCCACGCAAGAAAGCCAAAATCAACGGAATTCGCCTCTCTGTCGCCCTACAAGAACCTGATATCGGGCCGTTAAAAACCCGATCCAGCGCAAACAGGCAGCCTGGAGGACAGTGCCTAGCAAGCCCCCGGTTCTCCGTGCATGCTTCCCTGAGAGAGCTTGCAACATATCCCACAGAATCGTACGAATTCCCTCCCGCGGAGAAAAAAATCGATTCAGCACTCGCCCTCGAGCTCCCCGTATCAGACCATGAGCAAATCCTCGGTCGAAAGAATCGGCATGAAACGATTCTGGGGTCAGGCCCACGCATCTTGGAATTCCGATTGGTACGAATGCTAATTTTCCGTGTTTTACGGCAAGCCAACGGAGAAGGGTCTCGATGATCGACCAGGAACTTGCACCGAACCTCGCGATATCGATCTGCTGCAATACCTCATGACGATAGAAAGCATTCGAAAGCGAACCGAATGGATTAATGCTCGGCAATGCACTAATAACCGTGGTTACCCATGCATAGCGGCCGAGGGATGCATGCGTTCCGAGTTTCTTCGCTATCAGATAGTGCTCGTACCGCATGAATCTATTCTCTTTTGTTTCTGGAGTGAACATCTCGTACCCACCGATCCCAATCACGTAATTCAATCCAGTGATCTGAAGCATGTAGCGCATCAGCCAGTCAGACCCCGGGATACAGCCGCTTTGTGTGAACCCTACCCATTCCGCGTCAGAAGATGCCACGACCTCAGACAGACAGTCAGAAATGAGCCGGGATTCGGAAGAAAATTCGAAACGAATCTTGGTGCCGGCCTTAAACGAAGATCGCCCCGTAACATATGTACAAGCATCTCCCGCTTTCGGAGTAGCCGACATCACGATCACTTCATACCGATCAGCCGGGTATTCCTGCCACGACAAGGCGGACA
>CAZTYU010000032.1:0-8673 GCA_964617535.1 uncultured Bdellovibrionales bacterium
GACTATTTTAGATACACGTTACTGGACATGGGTGCAATTCCCATCAACTCCACTAAGTTTTTTAGAGCAACGCTGTGAGACGCAGAAGGCATCATCGCCCCAAGCCCAAAGTCGTCGTCAAACAACGATACCGCGTGAACGAGCAGATCCTCGCCGCGGAAGTTGTCGTGATCACCGAGGAGGGCGAGAACCTAGGCACTATGGCCCCAGCTGCTGCGATTGCACTCGCCAAGGAGAAGGGCCTCGATGTCGTCGAGGTTTCCCCGCAGGCAGTGCCACCGGTCTGCCGCATCACCGACTACGGCAAGATGCAGTACCAGCAGGCCAAGCAGGCCCAGGCCGCCAAGGTGAAGCAGAAGAAGGTTGAGACCAAGGGCGTCCGTCTCGGCTATCGGACCGAAAAGCACGATCTTTTCTTCAAGAAGACCCAGGCCGAGAAATTCATGCTGAAGGGCAACAAGATCAAGATCGATCTGATGCTCCGCGGCCGTGAGAAAGCGATGGGCGACAAAGCCAAAGAAAACCTCCTCGCGTTCGTCGCATCGATCGCCGTCCCCCACAAGATCGAGGAGAACGTCACCCGGGGACCGCGCGGCTTCAGCATCCTGATCGCCCCGGAATAAGCTGTAGAGTATTTATTTAAAGAATCCAAGTCACTAAGCCAACCCTATGCCCAAGATGAAGACGAAGAAGAACGTGTCGAAGAAGTTCAAGGTCACCGGAACCGGCAAGCTGAAGCGCCGATCGACTGGTCAGAACCACTACAACACCCGTGATACTGGCAAGGCGACCCGGGCCAAGCGCGCCGACCATGTCGTCCTCGCCGTCGACGTGAAGAACGTGAAGCGAGCCCTTCTCCTGCAATAAAACCCGTCTTTCTCCCGTCCGGGATTTGACTTCTCCGGACTTTTGAGACAGAATAGAGCATTCCTAATTTCGATTTTTTACCCCCATGTCCCGAGTCAAGCGCGGCGTGATGACCAAGAAGCGCCACAAGAATATCCTCTCGAAGGCCAAAGGCTATCGCTGGGGCCGCAAGAAGCTCTTCACCAAGGCGAAGGAGGCCGTCATCAAGGCCGGCAAATACGCCCGCCGCGACCGCCGCGCCAAGAAGCGCAGCTTCCGCGCCCTCTGGATCGTCCGGCTGAACAACGCCCTCCGGGAGAACGGCACGACCTACGCGAAATTCATCGCCCTCCTCAAGCAGAAAGCGATCGCTCTCGACCGCAAAGTCCTCTCCGAGATGGCCGTCGAGAACCCGACTGTCTTCGCCGCCTTCGTCAAAAACGTCCTCGCGAAATAAATCCCTTCTCGAGACCAATCAAAAAGCCCGCAGATGAGCGGGCTTTTTGATTTCATCGTTGTTCGTGCGTCTAAGACTACTTCAGATACTTATCGATGGCAGCCTTGAACTGAGCGAGCGGGAGCGCGCCGACCACCAGTTCGCCTTCTACTTTCCCGTCAGCCGAGAGCTTGCCGATGACGAAACTCGGGGTGCCCGAGACGCCAGCCGCCTGGCCGTCCGACATATCCTTGGCGATCTCCTCCTTGTACTTCTCCTTGGCAGCGCAGTCGTTCACCGCGGCGGCATTGACGCCAGCCTGAGCCAAGATTTCATTCATCTTGCCATCAGCCAGGCCCTTGCCATTCGAAACCGTATTCTCGAAGTAGAGCTTGGAGAACTTGAAATACGCCGCATCACCCTTGGCTTCCTTCACGCACTGAGCAGTCTCTGCAGCGAGACTCGCTTTCGGCTCATGGAATGGGAGCGGGTAATCACGGAACGAGATGACCGCCTTGCCGGTATCCACGTAGTCCTTCACGAGACTGTCATAGGAATCCTTGTGGAACTTCTGGCAGAACGGACACTCGAAATCGCTGAATTCGACGATCGCCACCTTGGCCTTCTTCCGATCGCCCATGACTGGATCATCATCGAGCGAGATCGTCGCGTTCTGCGGACCGGCCTTTTCCTGGGTCGGAGCAGCTGCCTGATTATTCCCTGCGGCTGGAGCGGTCGTCGTCGAGCCTGATTTCATCGAAACGAGAATGCTCGCCGCGACCATGAGGCCAGCGAGCAGCACGGCGCCCGCCACGATCCAAGCACCTTTTTCTTCTGAATCAGAGCATTGGCAGCCTCCCTTATGGCCGCAGCAAGACTTACCCATATGCCCGCTGGCGACTTCAACGGTTGGTTTCACTTCATCCATACGCGTTCTACGGTAGGTAAAGAATTATGTTACTTAGTATAGCAAATCACGCCTGAAAGCAGGAATTGCCCTAGAGGGAACGGAGAATTTCCGGTGCGAAGATGAGGAGACCACCGAGAAGCACCATAAAAATGCCGCCCACCAGGTTGCACCACCGGGCGTAGCGCGTCGTGAGGTGGAGGCGGCCCGCTCCCCAGAGCGCGAGACCAAAGACAAGAAAATCATCCACCATGTAAAACAAGATATAGAGGAGCATGAGCCCCTGAGACTCCAGGAATGAGAGCTCATTCAGTTCAATAACTTTCGTAAATGCCTGAGGAATCCCGATGGAGCAGGCGAATTCGATGATGTTTACCGAGAGCGCCAGCATGACGACTCCGAGGGCGGTCAGCCAGGTGAAGGGCTCGGTCGCCAGGCGTTTGATCCGACTGGCGATTTTCGAACGCTCGGTAGTATTGATCACCTTGCAGGTACCGTCGGACTGATACCACTCGTAGAGAAAGAATATTCCGCCGCCGATAGCGAGCGTACCTACCAAAGGCGTCACGTACCGATCGAGTCCGATGAAATCCCAGGCCGTGAACCAGACATTCAGGATGAGGTAGTACATGACCGTCTCAGCGACGATGAAGAGTCCCGCGATGAGGAACATCCGCTCACGATTCCCCACCTGAAGAAGTACGATGAGAAACGTGACGAGCACCCACATCGCACATGGATTGAAACCGTCGATAAACCCGAGCACGGCAGCCATAGTAGGCAGCGAAAAACGAGCGACATCGGTCGGGCCGAAAAACGGAAGATCCACAAGGAATGGTTCCGGCCCGGGAACAGCACAGCCGCCGAGGTCTGAATCGCAGACCCCGTTAGACCGTTCAATCTCGCCAGGTGCGAGCGAAAGGTACTGTTCGAGTCCGAGGCGCGGCTGATGTTCGGCCTGGGCGATTTTAGCCCGGATCGACACTCCTGTCGTTTCGGGCGATTCAAAACCTTGAACGAGACTCGTCCCGATGAGGACAAGCGGGGTGGATTTCGAAAGCCCGCGTTCTTCCGTAAGGCGAGCAAACCGATCAGCTCCTGCGTCGGTTCGGACATCGTAGTATACGACCTCGATGTTCACTCCTTCACGTTCAAGAGTGGTGAGAAAAGTCTTCAAATCCTGGCAGTGGCCGCAGTCGTCACGCTCCAAGACTTCGACGAGTACCGGATCGGCAGCAACAGCCGGAAAGGATACGGCGAGGAAAAGGGACAGTGTAAATACGAGACGGAGCATCATACAGTACCCGGAGTAGCCGGTGCGGCCGGCGGGGCCGAAACTAATCCCTTGTACCGGCGATAATCTTCCGCAATGAGCCGATTGATGTCCGAAAGGAACGGGATAAAATTCTTCCACGCGAGAAGTTTGGCGAGACCGTATGATCCGAGGAGAAGCACGATTTCAAAGATGACATACACCGGCGCGCCTTTCACGAGAAAGCGGTGAATGATCGCGAAACCGAACATGAGATAGACCGTCCGATGCAGCATTTTCCATTTCGGTCCCATGAGCTTCTGGGAAAGAGCATTCGAGGTCAGAAGGAGCGGGAGCGTCAGAGCATACGCCAAAAGCCCGAAAACGTAGCGCGGATCCTCGCCCCAGATATCCCCGGTGAGCATCGGCGCCACGATGAAAGCATACCAGTCCGGATCGATAAGATACCCAACCCCGTGTACCGTCGCGAGATACCCCATCATGATCCCGAGCTCGCGCCGCAGCATCATGAGCTGAACGAGGAGACGCATCCGAAAGATCTTCGACAAAGGGCTGATAAAAAGGATGACAATGAGGAGATTTGCAGCCAGTTCGCCGAATTCTTTGCGCATTTCCGGGAAGAGGAAGCCGAACAACGAGACATGCGCCAGAGCGAGGATGGCCCGTTTCACGCTGAAGATATGCTTCACAAGAAAATCACTCGCAAAATCGTGCAGCCGATAGAGAATCCTTAGGAGCGGGGCGAGGTGCGTGATGAGTCGTTCCATAGTGTGAACAATGTTTATTGTTGTCTTTCAACGGGAGTTTCAGGCACCGGGACAGCGCTTTCGGCCTGATGTGTCCGCTGATAACGGAAAAACAGCACGAGAATGAGCGTCAGTACGATGCACTGGACGAGACCGAGGACGAGAATGGTTTGCGTCGAGAGCTTCATACGGACGCTTCTATCATACCGAATGCCATAGACCACGTACAGCCAAATCGGCCCCGAGCCAAAGGGAAATATGCTATTCTGGAGAAAAAGAACATGCCAGAAGCCTCCCCTGCCGCACCTGCCGCGGGCACCGATCCTCTCATTGTCATCGACAAGCTCCGCATCATCTACAATCGGGGCAAGCCGAATGAGATGCGCGCGCTCGAAGAGACAAACCTCACGATTTATCCCCATGAATACGTGATCATTTTCGGTCCGTCCGGCTGCGGCAAATCGACGCTCCTCTACTCGATCTCGGGGCTTCAGTCGGCGACCTACGGCGACGTCTACATCAAAGGCAAGGCCATCTCCAAAATGGACGAGCGGGAAACGCTGAGTCTCCACCAATCGACGCTCGGCATGATCTTCCAAGCGTTCTATCTCATTCCCTCCCTCGATATCCTCGACAACGTCTGTCTCCCGCGCGTCTTCCGCGGCGAAAAGCCTTCCGAACGGAAAAAGGACGGGTTCTCGCTCCTCCGGCGTTTCGGCATTGCTGAGCAGGGTGACAAGATGCCGAACCAACTCTCGGGTGGTCAGAAACAGCGCGTTGCCATCGCCCGTTCCCTCGTGAATAATCCCGACATCATCCTCGCGGATGAGCCCGTCGGCAACCTCGACTCCGAATCGGCCCAGAACGTGCTCGACATCCTGAAAGAGCTGAACGACGTCGACAAGAAGACGATCATCATGGTGACGCACAATCCCGATCACCTCGTCTACGCTGATCGCGTCATCCACATGAAAGACGGCCGCGTCATCAAGGAACAGGTCTTCAAGGAGAAACGTCCGATCCTGAAAGAGAAGAAGATGGAGGACTTCCTCATGGAAGACAAAGAGGAGAACAGCGAGCTCAAGATTCTCATGAACTCCTTCAAGAACCTCCTGCCGCAGCAGGTAGATATGCTCCTCATTCCCTTCAAAGCGAAGCAGCTCCTCGCCCATCTCCTTTCCGAACTGAACGACGAGCAGGTCTCGATGGCCGAAGCCTTCCTGAAAGAGCTCCTCTTCAAGAACATCGATATTCCGCTCTTCACTGATCGGCTCGACCTCGAACTCGACCAGGGCGGCGCTGGCTGGAACAAGCTGCGGGCAATGAAGTTCGCGAAGCGGGTCGAAAGCATCCTGAACATGACCCAAGCGCTCCGCACCACGACAGACGAGGGCGCCGTCGCGCTCGCGGCCTACCTCGAGCGGGAATTCCATCTGAAGCTCTCCGACGAATCCCGGCTCCGGCTCCAGGCAGCACTCAAACTCCGGCTCGAAAGCGCGATCGGCCAGATTGAGCTCTCGAGAAAGCTCGACAAGTCCTTCATCCAGGGCGGCGTCGGCCTGCGCCGCGATACGGTAGAAAAGGTGACCCGCGAGGTCGAGATCATCATGCTCCTCAAATACAGCTAATATGCGTTTCCTCGATGTCCTCAAACTTTCCCTCCGCATGTTCAAGGCGCGCACGATGCGAACGCTCCTGACCATTCTCGGCATGTCGGTCGGCATCTCGGCCATCATGTTCCTCGTCTCATTCGGCTACGGACTCCAGCGCACTCTCCTCCAGAAAATCACGACGTCTGACGCCCTCGTCTCGCTCGACGTGACGCTCGGCGAAGACAAAGACGCGAAACTGAACCAGGCAACCATCGACAAACTCGGCGAAATCCCTGATGTCATCGATGTCATCCCCGCCCTCGAGCTCGCCGGCCAAGGACGGTTCAACAACATCACGCTCGATGTCTCGACCGTCTCGACCGGACCAGCCTATCTCAAGAGCGAGGGACTCAAGATCGAAGAGGGCCGCCTCTTCGATAAAGGCAATGTCCGCGAGATCGTCATCACCAAGGCCGTCGCTCAGGTCTTCGGCGTCACGCCCCAGGAGATGCTGGGGAAAACCATGTCCCTCACCTTGTTCATCAATCCGGACGCGGCGGGACGGGGCACATCCGTCGATCTTGGGACCGCCTACACTATCGTCGGCATCGGTGAAGGCGCCGAAAACATCGTGTATATCCCGCTCGACTCGCTCGGTGCCATCACGATCGAACAATACACGAAACTCAAGGTAAAATGCCGCTCGACCGATGTGATTGAACCAGTCCGCACCGCCATCAGCGCGCTCGGCCTCACGGCTTCTTCCATCTCGGAAACAATTGATCAGGCAAACAAGGTCTTCCGCGCCATTCAGCTCGTCCTCATGGTCTTCGGCATGATCGCCCTCATCGTCTCGGCCATCGGTATGTTCAACACCATGACCATCACCCTCCTCGAACGAACCGAGGAAATCGGTATCATGAAGGCCATCGGCGCATCAAAGTCCGACATCTCGCTCATGTTCGTCATGGAGTCCACTCTCATGGGCTTCCTCGGCGCCGTCGGCGGTGTCGGCATCGGATACATCAGTGGCTTCATCATCAATATCCTCATCAACGCAGTCGCGACACGATTCGGCGGCGAGGCCGTCTCGCTCTTCTACTCCCCGCTCTGGTTCGTCATGACCGTCATCGGCTTCGGTGCCTTCGTTGGATTCATGACGGGCGTCTTTCCGGCCCGAAAGGCATCGCATATCGATGCCCTCGATGCGCTCCGGTACAAGTAGCCGATATAACCGTGAGAGCTTGATTTTTTCCTTTAAGCAAGCTACAAAGACGGTATTCTTTACCAACTCCCAAACCCTCCGGAGGCCCCATGTATCATCGGATTATCCGGGAAGACGAACCGGAAAGCTTCATCCTGACTCCGTTCTTGAACGGAAAGCAGCGACTCACGGGTTTCAATCTCGCGCTCCGCACGCCGCTCTGGCAGAGCTTCGTCGAACGCGGCATGACTTGGCCCGGAGCAAATCTGGCTATCGTCGAACGCGAGCACCAGGTGCGCTTCCATCCGTTTTCCGAGAACCCGAGACCTGGGACAAAATTCGGTTTCTCACGCGGTGTGGTCATCAATCGCATTGAGTCAGACTGGACGTCGCTACACATCCTCCTTCGCAAAGATGGATGGAGTGGCTTCTCGACAGCAGCCAATCTGAGCTGGCTACTTGACTTCCTCCACACCGCCCCACCCGCGCTGCCCGACGAGAACGCGGTCCCACAGCTCTTTGCCGTCGATCCGTACATCTCCATCGAACCGCGCATCCATGGCTGCGGTATAACCGTCACGGTCGGACGATATGCAGCAGAGCTTCTCGACGCGCTGCCCGAGCGTACAGACTTCCCTCGGGCCCGGGAGCTCATCAACGAGCTGTGGCGCTATCACGGCGTCCGGCTCACGCGCGGTGCCGAGTACATGGCAGCCCATACTCGAGATCGGAGGAGCAAGAACGTCCTCTCAATTTCGGCTGCTGGAAGCTGCAATTGCCTCGGTATCAATCCGGACGAGCGGATGCCCGGCGAAGGATACGACATGCCTTCCCACAACACCGATAGCCCTGTCGATCAGCTCGCCCTCCTTATCGGCCTGGCGGAGATCTGGAAAGAGCTCCGCGACTCCTGCTGAACCCGGCACCTTCCCCCGACCCCGCCACACACTCGAACGAGCGCGTGGCGGTTTTGTTTACAAAAAAGAAAGCGGCGCCCAATGGTTCTGGACGCCGCGCAAGGTAGTAGTGTGAAGAGAATCAAGCGCCGACCCCTTCAAGCCACTCGTCGTAACGGACGGCGAGATAGCGCATTTTCAGGTCGATCTGTCCGACAATCGACTCATCGGGCCGGCCGAAGACAGACGCGCGCAAAGCGGCGACGCGCTGATCGCCCTTGATGTCCTCGGCGAGCTGCTTGAACTCGATGGGCGGCAGATGGCCAGAGCGCAGCGCCATCGTGATACGCCGCGCGAGCTCGCGGCTGAGCAGAGCTTCTGACATGGCGGCACTCCTTTACGTTGCGAGGCTGAGAAGAAACCGCCATGGGGCGGTGAGTGATTCGAACAGCCAGACGAAGTAGCGGTCCGGAAGCCACTCGAAGTCGATGAGGATGGCAAACACCCAGATGAACATCGTGATGAGCCAGATCATGGCGTAGAAAGCGGCCGTCCCGAACGCGAAACCGGACAGGACGCGGCGGTAGTTCACCGCCCGCCCCCGAGCGGACCGGACGGAGAGAGCGACGATGGTAGTCGTCGCAAAGAGCGGCACGAGGATGGCTAGCCACCCGACGATAAGCTGAGAATTCATGAGAGACTCCTGGAAAGGTACTGGGGAAATTCGTACCCGGAGGCTACCCGTTCAGAGGGCGTCCGTCAAGCGTCTGCTA
>CAZTYU010000033.1:0-1973 GCA_964617535.1 uncultured Bdellovibrionales bacterium
CCGCCGCCGAACTTTTCGGAATAGTAGTAGTAAGGCACGCCAAGAACGTCCGACAGTCGCTTTGCCCAGCGCAGATACTCGGTTTCGAGCAGATCAGTTCCTTGCCTACCGCCCGCTGGGCGCATCTGGATTTCTCCAATGCGATCGACAGTAAGGTAGCAGGCTGCCTTGATCATCTTGGCTTCCATGGTGTCGAGCACGTCTATGAGCTGGCGGACACGATCAGCTCCATTAGCCGACAAAGCGTCCATCTGGCTCTCCAAAAGGAACAGACCCTGCATTGGCAGAATCGTGCCCATGGCGTATACAGTGATCGAGTTGGTCTCGGGATAGCCGAGGTGTCGCCGACAGCGGCTCTTTTCATTCTCGTTAAGCGCGGTCATTCTCTAACCCATTTTCTAGAATTTTGGCGGACAGCAGAGACCTGTCCGCCAAACGCCCTAGAAATGCTGGCAACGCGCGCGTTGCCAGCATTCGCGAAAGGACCCCGCAATTCCGTAGTGGGAAGTAGGCGGGCGTTATGCATATTCGCGTAAATGTTGTGACCCGATATTGTGGAGGTCGTGTTGCGCACTGCCGTCTCCCCCGCTCGTCTTCGCCACTCCGCGTGCTGTGCAGTAAAGCTATCGGGCTCAGAATACGCGTAGTTGCCTCTCGCCAAATCTTTGTTCCGACCCACCAAGAGAGCGAACATAGAGTGATCAGAACCAGGTCCAGAGCTACCAGAGGACTTTGGAAAAGGTCCCTTGACCAACTCTGTGTGTCTAGTTTCCCAGGGATTGAGCGAATGTAGTTTGCCCGCTCTGCGAGCGCCGCCTTTAGCAGACTTCACAAGCATAGATCTCTGGTAAACCTTGCCCTTTTTGGTGCGAACAGTAACCTTCTTGCGCTGCAATCCCATGGACAGCCTCCTTAGACGTTGTGAGCCTGGAGCTTGGCACCTTGTGCGACCACCAACTCAGCGAGCTCCCGATCCTTGATGATCTTACCTTGGCGAATCTTGGTAATCGAACCCCGGACGCAGACACTGCGGTCCTCAAGAACAATCCAAGCTGACGGCATGTTCTCTTCCGATTCCGCTTTGGGAACTTCTGGTGTGTACTCAGGGTGCTTGGGAAGGCTGGCGATGAGTTTCTTGTGGTGTCTTGACATAACTTTCCTTACAGAGACTATAACATAAACAGTCGAAATGGGAAGGGCCAGCTTTCTACGGCTGGCCCTTCCTCGACTATCTCAACTTCCTATCGGAATCACGCGAAACCATGGCGCAACTCGATCATCCGCTTGAAGCGAGCATCTGAGCCCGGAGCAGCCGCGTCAGTACGAACGGGGAAGTCACCAAGGAAGGTCCAGGTGGCTGCAACGTTGTCCTGCAGGCGGTTGAGAGGCGCGCGGATGATCATCTTGCAGCGCTCAACGGCGACTTCGATGCCGTTGTTTACGAAGCCGACTTCACCCATCTTGCCAATCATTCCGGCCTCTGTGATGAAGGCCGAAGGGTCCTGGTAGTACTCACGGATGCCGCCGAAGCCCGTGAAGAGCATACGGTGGACGTCCATGCCGGTAGCGGTGCCGTCGTTCTTGACTTCCGCAGCGAAGGGATCGTCAAACGACCAGGTAGCGCCGTCGTACGGGTAGACCGAACGCGCGAGAGGAACCTCGTTGTTGGTCACGAAGAGACAGCCGAGGATCTTAGTGAGCACGAAGTCCTGATACATGTAGGACTCAGGCACACCAGTGTTCATGCGCTGGACTTCGGAGTCAGCGAAGATCGCAGCCTCAGAGTCGGGACCCATGTGGACGTGATAGTGGCCGTCGGGATGGACGGGCACGTTGGTCCGGCGAAGCGCAGTTACGCAGCCGCGGATGTCCTGGAGCGTAGGAAGGTCGGTTGGGCCGAGATCATCAACCTTGGTCCCACCACCGACGAAACGGCTGTCAGAGCGGTCGTACGCGAGTACGGCAGCACGGTC
>CAZTYU010000033.1:2073-7965 GCA_964617535.1 uncultured Bdellovibrionales bacterium
GCGGTACCGGACCACTGATGCATCTGCGCAATCCACTGCTCAACTGCGTAGCTCGACGGCTCGGGGTCGGTACCCGGACGAAGAGGACGCAGGCTCACAGGCATGAGACCTTCACCAGTGAAGATCTGAGTGTCGCCGGCTGCAGCATTCCAGTGCTCAGCCTGGACGTCTGCACGGTACACCATGCCGGGGAAGAGCCCATCGTAGAACGCCCGTTCGAGGTAGTTCTCCTGAACTAGCGCTCGGATCTCGGGTGTCTGAAGAATCGTACTGAAGTCTACCATTTTACTTTATCCTCTTACTCCAAGTTAGACATAGGTTGCGGGGTTTTTCAAGCCCTTGGCAGCGAGTGCCTCATCAAGCTCTTTGCGACTCATCTTCATCGCATTCTTCTTGACGATGGGCTCACCACCAGTCTTGACCTCAGTCGCCGTGGCAGACTTCGGAGCAGAACCTGCTGGTGCAGTTGTTACAGGCTTCTCTTCGACGACTGGCTCCTTCTGGATGGCTCCGAGAGCCTGGCGGAAAATGCCAGGCTTGCGAGCCTTGAAGTCCTTGGAAAGCCAGCCAGCAGGATCGAACTGCTTGGCAGAATCAGCATCAAGACGCTGATAGTGCTTCTGCAGGGAGTTAGTTGCTACGTCGATGTACTCTGGGTCAACGTCCGCTTCGTACGCGATCTGGCGAAGCTCTTGTTCAGTTCGAGCGGCAGCCAGTTGCTTCTCAAGAACTGCGATGCGGCTCTTGAGTCCGCGGTTCTCATTGAGCAGTCCCTGATGCGCATTGCGCAGATCAGCAACCTGCGCATCGTCCTTGTTCGCGGGGTGCTTAGCGGAGCTAGCGCGGAACTGCGCAATCTGATCAAGGCTCTCATAACCAAGCTCCTTGAGCTTCTTGTTCCAAGCGGATTCGGCAGCTTTACGACCTGCTTCACGGTCAGCTTTACGCTGCTCTGCGACCTTGCGGGCCTGATCCATCTTGGCCTTGGAGGCGAGTGCAGGACGATCTGCAGTCTCTTCAGCCTGAGCTTCTACCTGCGCATCAGGTAGAACTTCGTCAATAGCCTCTTCGAGAGAGACTTCGACATCGGGATCAGCAACCTTTGTATCTTCTACGCTCACAAATAACTCCTAAAGCGATACTTAGCGACCTACACCAACTGCGGGGTAGTAGTTGGAAGCAAGGTCAACTGCCGAGCGCGGTACGTACTCAAGGGTAAACGCGGTGACAGTCGTGGGGAAGGTAAGCGTCTTGCCGTCGTCGGAAAGAAGCGCAATACCAACGTTTGCGCCAGCGGTGGGGCTAACTGCAGTACCACCAGCATCGGAAACAATGTAGGTGCCGACCGAGTTGACGTCGGCCGAAGCGGTGACGCGAAGGGTCTTCACAACCATAATCGGAGGAAGAAGGTCGCTGGACTCGCGATCAAGGCCAGTAATGGTCGAAGCAGCGCGCACAGCAGAGGTCGTAATGTCGAAGGAAGCCGCAGGCGTGAGACCTGTTGCAACAACCTTGACCGCGCCGCCGAGGACGTTGCCGATCTTCATCTTCTGAAGAAGTGTAGGAAGCTTACCGGCGTTACCCTTGTTAAGCTCCTGCTGAAGTGTGATGTCCGCTGTAGTAGTCGTAGGCATTTCTTACTTAGTCTCCGTTACGCTTTCTGTCCCATTACTATGAACACTTCCGAGTCTATACCGGAAGTGCGTGTCAAGTCAATCGCCGTTATGTCTACTGTGTCGCTTCTCAAATCCAAAGAAGGGTACACAGACACGGCTTGCGAAGTGCCAACACTGCTTGTTAGTCTCACGCGCACTGCAGCGTCTCCTGAACGAATTGACAGGTAGTTAACGCCAGTGAGCGGACCAAGCGAAACAGAGGTTGCCGAATCAGAAGTGAGGTAGACGACCGTGCTCAAATAGTTTCTAAGCGGAGCTGTTTCGTCCTTCTGAACAAGCACAGTCGGCTGCCCGGAAGGATTCCCCGCCGGCGGACTGATTGTGTCGGAACCAACTCTTTTTAGATAGTGAGTGCTCACTTACGCTTCTTCGCCTTTGCGTCGGGCTTCATACATTCGCCCTTGACCATCTTCTTGACGAGTTTCTTGTCCTCGACCTCGTCATCGTGGTCCTTCATCTTCTTGATCTTTTGCTTAGCCATGATCTATTCCTAAAGTAAAACTAGCGCGACTCAGACCAGTTCGCCAGCTCTCCATATCCAGGCACCAACCAAAATTGGCTGCACCTCTTGGATCTCGGTCTCAAGTGCCTGAGAAACCATAATTGCTTCATCTGGAGAAATGCCGGAAAGTAGTTGCGGCATTCCATCGTCCCAGGTATCGACCAGCTCTAGTATCCGATCAGCGTCGTTTTCGGGAAGCTCCTGATCGTCAGACAGGAGCATTTGCGGATTGATACTCGCAAGCTGCTCTTCTATTTCGGGAAGGTGATTTCGTGTCAGTTCGACAAGATTCTCCATCTGCTCTGGAGTCTTTGTCGCGCCTCCCGGGATCTCGGCCTGTTCCGGAGGAATTTCTTCCATCGGAACAGGATCTTCCTCCGTTTGGGGTCCGACAGGGTCCGGACGATTTTGACTCCAGTTTTGCAAATCAGCCATCGAGCAATCTCCTCTACTTATTTAGCGTATCGCTCGATATCGGCAATAGAATCCGCAGGGTCCCAATGATCATTAGGATCTGTAACAAGATCTCCAGTTGCGCGATAGGTCAAGAGATCAATGAGCGTTTCTACGTTTTCAACCTTGCCTGACGATTTGACAATTTCGTCTTGTGACAACGCGGGCCCGCGTCTCGCCAATCTCGCCATCAGCTCTTTTCTGTTCACTGTCTGTTTCTCCTTAGACCTCTCTGGGCAAACAAGCGGTCGAACTCGCGCGCAATAGGCTCAAAGTCCTTGTCTTCCCACTGCGCCGGATATCCGTGATTGTTCCAGATTCTTCCCTGCTCTTGTATCTGCCGTTTAACTGTAGGCGAAGACCGTGTACCAATCCACTGCGCGTAAGCTCGGGCAAAGATTTCCGAAGGCTCTAGCAGGTAGCCTGTTTTGGCTAGCGCGATGTAGTCTTTGTCTTTGGTGTGTGTCTTGTGCTTTTGTACAATTGACTGTATAGCAGCCGAGCTGTACATGGCTGTCTTCAGTCCGCCCAGCTCTGCTTGCAGTCGCTTGTTTTTGTAGTCGTGCGTACCTAGAGAACTCATCTGCGCTTTGCCCGAACCAAACAGATGGTGGTCCAGGAAGTGCCCATACTCATGCGCTGCGGTAGCTGCTGGATGTTCCGCGTACTTTGAAACATGTATCTGATTTCGATCCGGTCCGCTTAGATGGTAAATCCCGTTGGCACCATCCAGCTCTCCAGTAACGCGTATTTTGACTTTGTAAAGATTGCCGGGAACGCTATGCGTGGCTGCAATCGCTTTTAGTGCTTCGTCGACGTCTTTGTTAGCCCTGCCCGACCAAAGCATCCCGTAGTGAACTTGTGCGCGCTCCCGAGGCGTAACAGTTGTGGCGACAGTCTGGCTCTTGAGAGCGCCTGACTTTTCATCTGCTACGTAATAGGTCTGTCTGTGAGTTCCGCCCTTACCGCGAACTGTAAGGACTTTTTTGTGCAAGTTGGAGCGCATAGCTCACTTACGTTTAGCACGAATTATGTTCTTACGTCGGAGAGCTTTTCCGGTTTCAGTTGCTGCGCGCCCGATGTGCTGCTCAGCAGCGTGTCCAAACGTTGCAGAACCAACAGCTTCAGCAGCTACACGACCAAACTCGGCGCCGCGCTTACCGCCTACACGCTTGCCTGCGCGTTCGCCAAGATGTCCGGCCGCTTTTGCAATGTAGTGCGTTGCAAGAGCAGTGCCGACGCCCTCAACGACGCGTTTGGCCATGTTGGCGCCTTCAGTCATGCGCCACTTGTGAAATCCTTTAGCAGCGGCTCCAGCGTGATCAGACAGAGCTTGGCGCGTCAGGTGTGGTTTGATGGCTTCGCGTTTGTGATACGCCAAAGCGGCTCCGCTTGCAATAGCGGCGCCAGCAAGCAACTTACCGCCATGGTTTCTGAGTACGCGCTTTACCGCGTCCGTACCGCGAACAAGCATGGACCTTTGGTAAACCTTGCCGCGCTTTGTTCTAACAGTAACCCGCTTACGCTGCAAACCCATGATTAAGCTCCCCAGCGACTGCCGCCAAAGCCGCCTGCGCCAGCACTCCAGCGTGAATGCGATTTGGTGCGAATGCCAGCGCGCCGCTGCTGTTCTGCATGCTGTTCTGCAGTCATACCAAACTGCTGACGCTGCGCTTGCGGTCTTGGCGTGAAGTGGCTTGTAACGTTGTCGTTATGGTTTATCGGATTACTCACAGGAGCGTGACGCGCCGAAACCGTTGGATTCTGAATGCCAGCGCGCCGCTGCTGTTCTGCATGCTGTTCTGCAGTCATACCAAACTGCTGACGCTGCGCTTGCGGTCTTGGCGTGAAGTGGCTTGTAACGTTGTCGTTATGGTTTATCGGATTACTCACAGGAGCGTGACGCGCCGAAACCGTTGGATTCTGGAATGCTCGCGGCTGAGAAGCCGGATGCGTGTGCGCCGCATGACTTGCTGCCGCATGCGGATTTGTTGCTGCTGAAGGTGCGGGCAGTGCCCGTGTGTTGGCCGCAGGAGGCGTTGCAGCGCGGTGCGGACCACCAAAGTCGACAGGAGTTGCCTGCTTGTTTGGAACGTGATTACCTTGCACGCGACTACCGACTGCTTCAGCCAAACGCGCCACATGCCCAGAGCCGTGGCGATTTGCAAGCCACTCGCCAGCGTGACCACCAATCATTCCGCCGATTGCCGCGCCACCAGGACCTAGTAAGCCGCCGAGCGCTGTTCCTACAGCCTGTCCGCCGCGCCCGCCAAGGTGGCTAAGTGCCATGCCACCAGCCACAGAAGTGAGATGTCCGGCAAGACCACCACCATGATTCTGCCTGTATCCGGTGATTGCGTCCTTTGCTCGTGCCATCAAGCTGTGACCAGGTCCGGACTTTGCGCCAGACTGCGGCGTTTGATTGGCAACAGAGCCTTTCCAGACACCAGCTTGCCCCAAGCCAAGCCGCTTTCTTGCAAGTAGCGCGCCACCAGCAAGTGCAGCACCAGCAAGGAGTCTGCCCCCGTGACGAGCCAAAAAGCCGGGACGATCCGGGCCTTCGTTATGCAGCTCTTTCTTTTTCCCGATCCAATAGGCGCGGACGCGCCCGTCCTTACCGCGGATCTTCTTGAGCTGCTTGCCAGACTTGTTCAGCCTTTTAACCATTAGATCCCTCTATGTGCGGCTACGCTTCTGATTGTCGCGATGTCGACGCTCATACTCCGCTTGCGAGTTGTGCAACGAGTCCGGACGTTCGTGTGGCTGTATCGGAAGTGGGTGATACTCGCCAGTATAGCGCGGAGACCAGAGTCCATGTAACGGTCCCTGGCTCTTAAGACCGCCCCGACGACCTCCGCGACCAAGGTTGGCAGCGGCGGCGTAGCCAAGCGCGGCACCGAACGCAGCACCACCAGCAGCGCCTGCTCCTGCGCCCCAAACGCCGCCAAGTGCCGCACGACTGCCTACGTGACTCGCCACAGCTCCAGCGTTGTGCTTCATGTAATCAGCCGCATGGCGTGCTCGCACTTCAGCAGGCAGCGTATGGACTTGTGATGTTCCGTAGTGGGTTTGCAATCCGTGCGTCAAGTCATTGCGAACACCTCTAGTCGCAGTGACAGCACCAAGACCAGCCCCGGCAGTTCCGCCAAACAGAACTCCTCCCACGGCGCCAAGGGTTGCTCCAAGCGCAGCACCAGCAGCTCGGCGCCCAAGACTCGCCTTTGGTTGCGGAGAAGCTGAGCGGACGTAGTAAGCGCGACG
>CAZTYU010000034.1:0-1274 GCA_964617535.1 uncultured Bdellovibrionales bacterium
CATGAGCCTCGCCAACTTCCACAACGGCATCGCCGACGAACTGCAACGCAGACTCGATGCGATGCGTCCAAAGTTGGGCCAGTTCATTGACTGCGAAGGCCACCCCTTCGTGAGCGAATACGAGCAAGACGTAACCAAGATGATCGCCGGCCATCGTGGGCTGGCAAGGAGGGCCAGCCGGTAACGGGTTGCCTTTCTCGCTCTGTGCGATAGAGCGAGACGGGGAGCTAACCGGCTCCACCTAGCGAGGAGACAAGAGAATGGACTTTCCCGACGAGATCACCATTGGTGACTGCTACGGCCCAGCCATGAAGATCACCGACTACAACGAGGCCCAGGAGTACCTGGCCGGGCTCATTCGCCGCCAAATGCGACTGCACCCCGGCCGTAGCTTCAATGACGCTCGCAAGGTCGAACTGGCGAACCTCGGCTACTACTCGGGATACGGCTCGCAAGAAACGATGAAGCGTGTCCAGGCTTTGTTCGGCGCCGTTCACCCCGTCTTTGGCGAGGTCCGATGACCACCAAGACCACCCACACGGCCATCGTGCACGTCCCCGATGGCCACATCAACTGCGTCCTGCGGGAAGACACCCTGGCCCAGTTCCAGGTCACCCATGCCCTCAAGCCGCTGGGCACCGCCGTGCAGATCGGCTACCACCAACGCCTTCGTAGCGCCATCCGTGCTGCCGGCTTCTACTGGCCCCACATGAGTGTCATCCTGCGCCCTGTGGTTGACCGTCTCGAGCTGCACCACGACCTGCCCATGGCGTTGGCCATCCTGACCGCCAGCGGCCAGATCCACGCCCCGGAAGGCCATCACCTCGGCCGCCTCGACCTCGATGGCAACATCTTCTCCGAGGACGGCCACCTGCGTGATTGGTGGGGCCGATGAAGCTCCGAGTCGAGTCATCCAAGCTCGCCCCCAACGGGTGGTGGAGCGTCCGTGTGATCGGCCGCCTGGGCATCGTTCATACCGTCACCTTGTACGCATCATCCCGCCGTGAGGCCGAAGAACTCGGTCTCGCCAGCTACGAGGAGAGATCATGAGCGACATCAACTGGGAAGTGGAGGAGTTCTGGCTGCGCCAGGACGCACCTCAGCCGCCGCCGCTCTGGAAAGAGGCCGAGCGGCCTACTGACGAGGACACAGAACAAGGCTCAGAATGAGTTCGTCTTGCCGGTAGCTCAGCTAGGTATGAGCGCCCGACGGGGAGGTCGTGGGTTCAAATCCCACCCGGCAAGCTAGAAAGACCCAACAACAAGAGGAGACAC
>CAZTYU010000034.1:1374-7226 GCA_964617535.1 uncultured Bdellovibrionales bacterium
ACCGACATGCTCTGCCTGCCCGAGCGGCAGGAAGGCACCTGCCAAGGGTGGACGCAGACGTTCACCTTCACTGCGCCGGCCGGCACAAGTCGTGCCACGGTCTACGCCGATGCGTTCACCGACAACGAGGCCCAGCGGGAAGAGTGCGCCCGGGTCACGGTCAACGGCGCCAGCCGCATGACCTGCACCATCGCCCAGCCGATCGGCCCGTCCGAGGTCGTCTTCAGCGTGCCCGCCCAGGCTGGCCCCGTGGTCGTCAAGGTGGAGCACCTGAGCGCTCGAGAGTTCCCCATCGTGGCCGAGTGCCCGTGGGACGACGCCAAGCCCTGGCTGTTCCAGCCCGATGGCTCCCCCATCCACACTTGCACGCCCGGTTCGATGCACGTCAGCGTTGATGTGCGGTTTGCCCAAGATGTGCCGGTACCCACGACGACGCTTCCCTCCACGACCACCGTTCCCGCCCCCACCACGACGGTCGCTACGTCACCGAGCACGACCAGCACCACGGTGCCCGGCGTCGACATCGTGACATCGATCGACGAGCCCCCCATGCTCCCCGAGACCGGGATGCCGTTCGACCCGATGGTGGCCAGCTCGTTCGCCCTGACGCTGGTCGTTGCCGGCGCCTTGCTCCTGAAGGCGAGGCGGCGTCATGCCTAGCGTCACCCAATCCGACTCGTACCTCTACAAGACATCGGAGTACCTGAAGTCGATCGGCCTCGCTGGCCACTTCACGAGCGAGGATGCGATGGTCGAGGTGCTAGAGGTGCTGTACGCCAGGGACAGCAAGACATGGCGCAGCCGCCCTGATGGGTTCGCCCGATGATCGGCCACTGGTGGGGCTTCTTCCTGTGGGCCGCTACGGTGGCGCTGATCGTGGGCCACCTTGTCTACAAAGGAGACCGGCTATGACCGAGGATGAGCGTGACGTGCGAGCCATGAACCTGCTCGGCTGGGGCCTCCTGGCCGCTCTGGTCGGACTCGGGGTGTGGGTGGTGCTGCGATGACCGGCCCCGAAGACGAGGTGGCAGAAGAGAACCAGCAGGCCGCCAACCCGGACACGGGTGGCGAGTGGATCGAACTGCCAGAACCGGGGGTGCTCGATGGGTAAGGAACCGTACGAGCCGCCCCAGATCGTCGAGCTACCCAAGGAGATGATCGAAGAACTCCTGGCGCAGGAGGTTCACCCGGGCCCTGATCCCGAGGTGCCCGATGTGCCAGAATGATCGCCTAGTGTCTCCTCACTAAGCGAGAGAGCCCTCCCTATCGGTCGGGGAGGGCTCTTTGCGTTCTAGCCTCGCCAGGGCCAAGCCCGAGATTCACGGGCCAGGATCTCTCTCGGCGTTGCGCCTTCCTTCACCTGCCAGCGGAAGGCCCAGACCTTACGCTCGGTGTCGATGACGCAGATCTCGCCGATGCCCTCAGGCCCCTTGTAGTAGCCGCACCACTTGCAGAGCCAGCGCATGACCTGCCGGCCGTGGCCCCACTGCAAGATGCGTCCATGGGGCTTGAAGGTGCCCACCGCCCGGCAGTTCGGGCAGCGGAGACGATTGCGCAGGCCGACCAGCATGAGTGACCTGAATGCCAGGTGCTTCACCCGGGACAGGCGCACCTTGCGATGCAGCGTCGTGCCGGGATGCGAGCAGCCTTCAGCGTGGTCGATGGCGACCTCTCGCCGATTCACCTTGCGTCCGATAGCCCAACACTCGGGGCAACGACGGATCAGACGCTCACCTTCTTCATGGATGTTGAGAAGCCGGCGCAGCTCCTCGACCTCGGCTACCTCGGCCTTGTTCACCACGGCTCCTCTGTGGTGCGGGTCGACGTGAACGTGCGCCACGCCTCCGCAGAAGCGATCTCCTCGAACTTGGCCACGAAAGTCGTATCGAATGGCGGCCAGGTGTGTCGTTCGTCAGCACGGAAGACTGCGACATGCAGGCGAGGGCACTTGTGGACGAGGTAGTAGCGCCCGTCCTTGAGCCCACTCGCCTGGTCGAAACGGAGGTCGAGCACCATATGCTTTTCCATCTTGTCGGGGGTTATCGGCGTGCCTGGCATTCTTCCTCCTACGGTCTGATGCGACAGCGGCACTCTCGCACGGTGTTGTCGTTGATGAACTCCCACGCCGAGCCCTCGCAGATAGCGCACGCCTCGGCGTCCTGGGCGGTGCGGCGGGCTTCCTTGTCGTAGCGCTGCTTGAACTCGCTCCACGTCGGGGCGAAGGTGAACGTGTCGATGCATTCCTGGATGGCCACGGCGGCGATGCGCTCCTGGCGGTCCACCAGCTCGAAGACGAACGCCTTGGCGGACTCGGTGGTCCAGCCCTTGGTGCTGGCGTGCAGGCGCCGGAATAGCGCCTCAGCCTCGGCCGGCAGCATGACTCACCAGATGTGCCATGAGTTGTGTCCCCACGTACTCGGCATAGGCGGGGGGAATGGCCTCGGCCAACTCGTCACGGGTCATCCAGTCGATGCCCATGGCCTCGGCCCAGTGCTCGGCGCCTTTGCCGCCACCGGTGCCGAAGACATGGACGATCCCCGAGTCGAACCAGCGGCCGTGGTCGTACAGCCGGAAGCGCTTGTCGGCGTTCTGCCAGGCGTGATCGCACGGCTTGCCGACGAGGCCCCAGTTGCTCTCGAACCAGCGATGCCGGCGAACCCGTAGCCCGAAGCTCGAGCCGCACAGGCGCACCGGGTTGATGAGTTCACCCTTGGCGCCATCAACATTCTCGATGACGTAGGGCAGCCCTGACGTCCATAGGCGCTCACGGATGGGGGCGATCAGCCTCGGATGGCGTGACTTGTCCATCGTCTTGGACGAGTAGCCCTGGCACGGCGGCGCCGCATGGGCGGCATCGAAGCCCGCCAGATCGAAGGTGAGAGCGTCCGCTTGGACGAACTCGTCTCCGCAGTAGTTCGGCTGGGGCTCGATATCCACCCCTACGACGTAGAACCCGGCTGCCTGGTACCCCTTGGTCATGCCGCCGGCCTTGCAGCACAGGTCTACGAGCCTCACCGACTGGCGCTCCTCGATGACGGGTGGGCCGAACGGCTGCGCCACTCCTCCATGTTGAACACCTCGGCCAGCTCGTCGTTCTCGTCGTCGTACACGTCCTCCCAGCGGCCCTGGTTGAGCCAGGTGATGGGATGGCAGACGTAGCCACGCTGGACGTTCCACGACGCCTTGTAGCGCTCCGTGGCGGCGAGCAGATCCTCAATGGTGGGCAGCACCTTGTTCTTGCGCAGGGTCTCCCACTTGCGCCGAGCGGCCGCCTTGCCGATCTTGCGGGGGTAGGCGTCCCACCATGTCTCGAAGTCCTCAGCCGTTGCCACGGGCCACCCGCCACTCAGCCACGATGATGTTGGTGACCGGGCTGTGCGAGCGCTTCAGCCGCTTGGCCATCTTGTCGCCGATGACGGCGAGTTCGGTGTCCTTCTCGGTCTGCTCAAGCAGCTTGTCGATGGCGTCGTTCAACTCGGCGTTGGTCATCCGCAGGTGACGATTCTCCTCCAAGAGCGAACGGCGGGTTGGTGTTCGTCTTACGATCATCGTTTGGTTCCCTTCTTATCGGCTTCTGCTATCGGTCCTCCGGCCGTCTTCCTGCTCCACCCGTGGGTGATGCGATAGACGCTGCCGGGGCGTATCCCGTACTCTTCGGCGAGTTGCCTCGTAGACAAACCCTGGGCGCACCTCGTACGCATCTCGACGACTTGGGCGTCGGTCAGCTTCGACATTGGGTGCGTCTCACCTCTGGCGTGACGGCCTTTCTCCACGCAATCGGCTCGATTGTCTGCGTAGCTCCCGTATTTAAGGTGCGCAGGGTTCACGCAGCCACGGTTATCGCACGAGTGCATGGTCACCTTCCCCATGGGCCTGTCTTCTCCGGTGGCCAGGAAGAGGGATGCGACGTGCGCTCGGATGGCATAGTTCTTGCGATCCCGTTTGACGTTGATGACGCCATAGCCAGCAGGCCCCTTGGCGCCTCGCCAAGTCCAGCACTCGCCAGGCCCCGTCTTGTCGACATGAGGCCAGAACTTTCGTTCTATTTCTTCTCTATCAACGTAGGATCTTTTCGTCATAAAAGATCAATCTCTCTAAGGTGGAACACCAGCATCTCTGCTGGCTCATCGAAATAGGGCAGCATCGAACACACGAAGTACGGGCCGCCCGCACGAGGGATCGCCGGCATGACGAGGTGCTTCTCGATCACGCCCTGGCGCCCTGCCCAGGATGGGTAAGCCTGCCCCTTCACAGAGACAGGCCGACCCACCAGGATGCTGGCAAGCGCCATCAGGCGAACGGCTCTTCGCCCTCGGGGTAGACGGCGTTGGCTACCACGTCGAGAGCCTTGCGCTTGCTGCCGTCCTGAAGCCAGGAACGGGCCTTCAGGTAGCCGACCACGGTGACCTTGGTGTCCTCGATGTCGGCCGCCACGTCGTCGCCGAAGTAGGTCACGGGCACGTACTCGTGCTCCCACTTGTCGGTCGTCTTGTTCTTGCGGGACTGCTTCATCTCGAACTGGGTGATGGCCGTACCACCACCGCTGAAGCGGACCTTGTGGCTGCCCTTGGCGACGTAGCCCTCCAGGGTGACCTCATTCTTCATCGGCATCTCAGACCTCCCGACGAGCGATGGCGGCGTTGGCCCACATCACGGCTTCTTCGACGGCAGTCAGGGCGAGGCTCTGCTCACGAGAGGCCGGCGTGGAATCCAGCACGAGTTGGGCGAACTGCTTGGCGCTCGCACGAAGAGCTTCGAAGCGCTGGGGCTGATCGCCGGTCGGCGGGTGGTAGGTGAACCGGATCTCCATCTCATTCTCGTCAAACACTGGCTTTCCTCTTTCTCTTTGGTGGATCAAGCGCACGAAGTTGGCGCTCGACTTCTTCTTTAGCGGTCAACCCGAAGCGGTCGGGGTGCACGTAGAACTTCTTCCTGCGCCTTACTTTGGGGAGGGGGAATAAGGCACGATATGTGCCCTCGCAGCCGACCTTGACGTTCTCGGCGCCCTTGCGCTTCTTTCCGTTGTCGGTGCGGGCATAGACCGTCCAGCGATTCCAGCACTTCTTCTTGCCGATGTCCGCCCGTACCACCATGCACCAGTCGCCGCAGGCGTCGCACTGGGCTGGGTAGTAGTCGTTCTCCATCGCCGAGTTGTAGCGATCGAGCGGCGTCCATGGGCAGCCCGGCAGATCCCACGGTCCCAGCACGTCGTCGTACCAATCGGGCACAGAGGACCAGGTCTGGTAGCGGGAACTGTTGCGTGGGTTCTGGATCGGGGGCAGGGTCAATGCGACACCTCGATGTAGCAACCCATGGGTTCGGCTGCTGGCTCCTGCTTCTGCTCGTCGCACGGCGTCTTCGGTTCGGGCACCGGGGCGTAGCTGTCGGCACGGTCAGCCGCTGCCTGGGCCTCGGCGTAGTGCCGCTTGGCCGAGCGGTCACGAGCGTCGCCAGAGAAGATGCCCCATGGGCTGAGGTTCCGTCCACCGCCCGACAGATTGAAGGCAGCCTGAGCATTGGTCAAGGGGTCGAATAGCTCATCCGGCGAGGACAGGCCCCACTCGGCCAGGCGTGAGCGCAGCCGGCCCTTGAGGTTGATCTGCCAGATGCCGTAGCTGTCGTCGTCGGCATCCCGTGCGTGGGCTTGTGCGTCAAAGCGTGACTCACCGTAGGCCGCAGCCGTCAACCAGATCGCCCGGTCTCGATCGAAGCCGACGCTACGAAGCAGGAGGTAAGCCTGCTCGGGCGTGACGTAGCGCTCAGTCTCCGGCGATGATGCTGTCGCACCAGGCGAGGAATCCGGCGTAGCTTCCGAAGCCACCGGCTCGGGCGATGGTTCCTCGACGACAGAG
>CAZTYU010000035.1:0-6614 GCA_964617535.1 uncultured Bdellovibrionales bacterium
TGGAAGACGCTCGACATCGCGCCTCCTGTTTTCACTTCTTCGGCCGCCTTCAGCATCACCTGGGCATAGACCGTACTACCGATGACATCACTCGTGATCATGAGTGCCCGGACCACTGGGATGCCGCCCGCCATGAGTGCGGACAGGTTCTCGGAAAACCGAGTGATGTAGATGTTTCGAGCAAGCGTCTTGAATACCGGGAGATGGAGCACGATGATATCCCATTCATGCTTGCCGCTCTCTGATTTGAAATAGTAGTAGATGCCGATACCGACGCCGCCGACGCCGATAAGTACCGCCCACCAATAGGTATTCATGAAATCGCTCAAGGTAATGAGCACGGTCGTGTACCACGGCACTGCGATATCGAGCTCTTTGATAAGGGTGGTGATCTTCGGCAGGATGAATGTGATGACAAGGAAACCGATCGCCCCCGCGACGGCAAGCACGAATGCCGGGTAGAAAAGCGCGCCCTTGATCTTGGATGTCAGGTGATAGTTTTTTTCAATGCTATCGGCGACGAACTCGATCGCATGCTGCAGGTTGCCCGAAATCTCGCCGGCCCGGATGATATTGATCGTCATCGTATCGAACACTTTCGGGTGTTTCTCGAGCGATTCGGAAAACGACATACCATCCTCGATATTATCCTCGATCTCGCGCAGAACAACGCGGAGAAAACGGTTGTCCGTCTGCTCGCTGATCGTCTTGAGCGAGGTGACGACCGGCACGTGCGCTTCGATGAGCGTCGCGAGCTGACGGAAAATGACCATGAGTTCCTTCGGCGACACGCCCTCCCAGAGCTTCTGAATCTCGCGAAGAAAACCTTCGAGGCCGCCGCGCTCCTCGGAGGCGACTTGGAGCGGGATAAGCCCGTTTTTCTGAAGAATCTCGATTGCCGCCTCACGGGAAATAGCTTCAACAAGCCCCTCTTTCAAATCCCCGGTCTCGGTTTTTGCCTTGAAATTGAATTTCATATTCGGTGCAGTCGAAACGTCTCAATCCGATGTTTCCTACTTGTCCTCTTTTCGGACCAGCATGGTGAAATAGTCTTTATTCTTGGCATACGCCGTCGCATCATCGATCGACACGACGCCCCGACGGACGAGATCAGCGAGTGACCGATCAAGCGAGACCATCCCCTCTTTCATGCTCGTTTCGATGACTGAGTCGAGCTGATGGACCTTGTTCTCGCGGATGAGGTTCTCGACCGCATGGTTCTTGAACATGATCTCGATGGCTGGCACGCGGCCCCCCGCAAGCTGCGGCAAAAGCCGCTGCGACACGACACCGAGGAGTACATTGGCGAGCTGGAGCCGAATCTGATTCTGCTGGTGTGCCGGAAAGACGTCGATGATACGGTCGATCGTCTGCGGTGCATCGTTGGTGTGGAGCGTCGCAAAGATGAGGTGTCCCGTCTCGGCCGCGGTCATCGCCGTCGAGATCGTATCGAGATCGCGGAGCTCGCCGAGGAGAACCACATTCACGTCCTCGCGGAGGACCGCCCGAAGCGCCGTCGAGAAACTCTTTGCATCGCGCCCAACTTCGCGCTGATTGATGATGCAGTGATCCTGCTCGTAGACGAATTCGATCGGGTCCTCGATGGTCACGATGTGTTTCTCCTGGTTGTGGTTGATGTAATCGATGATCGCCGCAAGCGTGGTGGATTTTCCATGCCCGACCGGCCCAGTCATGAGCACGAGTCCCTGCGTCACGTTCGTGAAGTTATAGAGCGACGTCGGCACATTGAGATCCTCGAGCGGCCGGATCTTGTTCATGACGAAACGCATTGCGATCGAGACGTAGCCCTTCTGATAAAAGATGTTCACGCGGAAGCGCGCCCGATCCTCAAAATTATACGAGAGGTCGGTCTGGCCATCCTCAGTCAGCTCTACTTTCTTGTCGTCCGTCAGGATGATTTCCGCGAGCGCCTTCGTATCGGCCGGCGTCAAGATCTTTTCCTTGGTCAATTGGTGCAGCTTGCCGTTGATGCGGAGAGTCGGGTACCGGCCGATCACAAAATGGACGTCGGACGCCCCTTGCTGCCCCACGATAGTGAGGACGTTTTTCAGCCGCGCTTCAACGTCGAGTTGCTCCATAAAAAATGTTGGTATTGGTTTCGTTCTTTACTCTATCACGCCTTGCACTCTTTCTCACTCCTCATCGACGAGCGCTCCTTCGGTCACGCGTTCTACTTCCGCGATGGTTGTGATTCCTTTCAGGACCTTCAGTAAGCCGTCATCCTTCATCATGAGCATCTTCTGATGGGCCGCTTCCTTCAGGAGTTCTGTCTCGCTCGCACTCTTGTCTGTAATGATGACCTTGGCTTCATCCGTCACCTCGAACACTTCATAGATGGCAATGCGTCCCTTGTAGCCGGAATTTCCGCAAATTTCACAACCCTTCCCTTTGTACACCTTGAGCGGCATCTTGATATCGAGATCGTAGGCGTCGAGCTCCTCGGTCGGGATGGCGAGCCGCGCGGCTTCCATCTTCTTCAGCATGCCTGGCGTTATTTCGGCTTCTACTTTGCAATTTTCACAGATGCGTCGCACGAGTCGCTGTGCCGCGAGTGCCTGAATCGAAGAGGCGAGAAGAAACGGTTCCGCCCCCATATCGATGAGCCGAGGGAGACCTTTGATGGCATCGTTCGTGTGAAGCGTCGAGAGGACGAGGTGACCGGTCAGGGCCGCGTGGATGGCGAGCTCACCCGTTTCCTCGTCACGAATTTCACCAACCATGATGACGTTCGGGTCCTGACGGAGGATAGAGCGCAAGCCATCAGCAAAATTGTAACCGATCTCGGGACGAATCTGACTCTGATTGATGCCCTCCATGAAATACTCTACCGGATCCTCGAGCGTGATAATGTTGCGCTCTTCCTGATTCAAAATCTGAAGGAACGCGTACAAGGTCGTAGACTTTCCTGATCCCGTCGGACCGGTGATGAGGATGATCCCGTACGGCTCGCCTATTTTCCGGAGGAGCACTTCGCGGTTGCGGCCCCAGAGCCCGAGCTTGTCGAGATCCGACATGTTGTTCGATTTGTCGAGGATACGCATGACGACTTTCTCGCCGTCGATGACCGGCAGGGTCGAAACGCGGAGATCGATGGTTTTGTTCTCGGCCACCACGCGGAATCGGCCGTCCTGAGGCTTACGCTTCTCGTCAATCTTCAGGTTCGAGAGGATCTTGATACGCGAAAGCACCGCCCGACCGACATCGTTCGGAAAGACGAGTGTTGAACGGAGGAGTCCGTCGACACGGAAACGCACCCGGTAACTGCCATCTACCGGCTCGATATGGATGTCGCTCGCCCGACCCTCCATCGCATGCTTCACGATGACGTCGACAAGCTTCGCAATCGGCGCATCCTGGAAAACTTCGGGAAGCGCGCTCCCACCTTTGGTCTCCTCCTGGATCTGTACCGCTGAATCCTGCGCCGTCTTGAGCGAGACAATCGCTTCTTCAAGCGCTTTGTCGGTGCCAGAATACGCTTTGAGCAGATCAGCAAACGTATCTTCGGTGATGAGCGACACTTCGATACCGAGGCGCTCCTTTTCGGCGATAAAGCGCAGCACATTGAGCGCGTCGAAATCCTGTGGATCAACCATCGCGACTGACAGGATGCCATCCTTCCGATCAAAAACGGCCATCCGATACTTCTTCGCCGTATCCTCGGGGATAAGTGTCAGGATCGTCTTGTCGATCGACGACGGCAGAGACTCGAGGAGCGGCACGCCGAGACTCTCGGCCAGCGCACGAGGATCCGCTGCCGGCGAGGTACCAGCATCCACAGCGACTTCAGTATTGGTGTTAGATTCTTCAGGCATTCGGTTTCTCTTTACTCGAAGGGATTTTCGCGTCCACCCTGCCCGCTCTCCAGTGTCGGGAGCGGATTGGTCACGAACGAAATCGTCTGCTCGGCGGTCTTGAAATTAAATGTGGATGACTGAAAAAGCGGGTCGTTGAGCGCATTCCCGACCTGTTGCTGACCGACATACGGAAACTTTGCCTTGAGTGTGCCGATAAGAAAATTACTCTGGATTCCGACGGCTGCTTCTGCCTCGGCCTTGTTCGGATCCTGTTTCCGCTCTTCGATCGTGAATTCAGCCGTATCGTGGAGACGGTCCGAGTGATGAATCTTCGAGAAAAAATCCTTGATGTTCGCGTAGCCCCCGATCACGGTAACCTTGGCCGTATAGCTCTTGGGCGCGGCGAGCGTCGCTGCCTCTGCCATAAGCGTTGCTTCTTCCGGAGTCACGCCGTTATTGACCGCGTCGTTATAGACCGTATCAGCGATCTGGATTTCGGGATCAGCCGTCACCGCGACACCCGTCACGATGATCCCCGACTGCTGCGCGAGAAAATTGAACATGTCGACAACCCGCTCCTCATCGAGCTTCTTGGGATAGTATTTCTCGACAAAACTGACCGCCTCAGCCCGGCTCGCGATCGAGCGGCCGATCGTCTGGATGTTCGAGATGACCGAGTCCACTTTGGACAGATCATCTTTCGCCGTCTGGATCTCGATCTGCTTTGCGAGAATACCATCGATATTCGGCTTGATATAGCCGATCGCGATGATCACTTCCAGGATGATGAAGGTCGGGAGGACGAGGATTTTCAAGCTCATAGTAAGTGGGATTGGCTATGGTGTAGGTGCGGGTGCAGGGGCGGCCGGTGCATCAATCGGAAGCTGCAGTTCAAATTCGATCTGGCCGGCATCGTTGTACTTGACGCTCTCGGCATGGACCGAAGACACCCCGGTGGTTTTCTTATAGGAGAGCATCTGCTGCGCGAGGTACTTCAAATTCGTCGTCACTCCGCGGACAATGATACGTTGATCGCTCTTCCGATACAGATATCCGGTCAGTTTGATATTGGCAATCGTGAGCTGCTCGAGCTCCTGAAGCACTTCCTTCGGTTCAGTCCCGGCCTCAAGGTTTATCGCCATCGTCTTCAATCGGACCGAGAGGTCGGCTGCTCGGTCAGCCTCTTTACCCTTGAGTCCGGCTGTTTTCGTCGTCGCATCGCTTTGAAGCGTCACGAGTTCGTCCTCGAGCGTGCCGAGATACCACTGCGAACCACCGTAGAGCCCCATGACCAAAAGAAAAATGGCGGTATTGATAAAAAACCCCTTGTCGAAGAAAGAGCCGCGGGCGATCGCCTGTTTTTCCTGAATAGATTGGGAGAGATTGATGCCGGCCATGGAGTCTTTGTGTTTCTTTTTGTGCCCGTTAGTCTTCGGACTTCCCGATCGGCTGTGTCAGCTTGGCACGGAGCCGATCCCAAGAGCTGCCAGTTACCGGTGCCGCGATTTTCGGTATCACCCGCTGTTTCTTCGTGAGTCGGTTCGCTCCCTGCAAAGCCAGTCCAAGCGCCACCGAAAAAGAGGTGCCCATGCGTTCCACCGCAGCCGCAACCTCAGACGTATACAAGATACGCTCCCACGGATCCCCGATCGTAACCGGGAGATTGAGGAGGTTGCTGTAGTACGTCGAGAGACCAGTGAGACCAGCGGTGCCACCTGAGAGAATTATACCATCGATCGGACGATCGGGATGACGCGTTTGATGCATTCCGATGATGCGCTGCATTTCAGAAAGAATCGCTTCGAGTGCGGGAAAGATGAGCTTGTTCCCTGGCGCATTGAGATAGTCTTTCGAACTCTTCTTGAGCGACTCCGCGCGGTCCTCGGAAATACCGAGACCCTCAGTCAAGGTGCGGGTGATATCCCGACCGCCGACATCAAGATTTCGACTGACCTTTACCAAGCCGTTTTCCACGAGGACAAGGTTTGTCGCACGCGATCCGATATCAGCAACGAGAAAAACTCCCGCATCTCCATCAACGACCGCACGCACCATCGAGAACGTCTCGAGCTCGAGGAGCTGCATATCATAACCGACAGAACCGATATAGCTCTCGTAACGCTCCACTTCCTTGTTCAGCGCCGCAACCAGGAGCACTTCGACTTTGCCCGCGCTCTTGCCGTCCGGCGAACTCCCACCTACTTCACCGACGATTTCCCAAGAAAGAGCGACTTCTTCAAGCGGTGACGGAATATACTTGTGCGCCTCGAACTGAATTGCTTCCTGGAGTTCTTTCTCGCTCATTCGCGGGAACTCGGCCAGCGCTACGAGCCCGATAAAAGCCGGCATCGCAACATAAACCTGTTTTGTTTTTGGCTGGAGCCGTTCCAGAAGCGCACGGAGATACGTCGTCACGCGAGCATCGTAATTCCCCTGACCGTCATCGCCACCGCGTTCGATCGTGGTGAGGTTGATCTCGGCGTAATTGTTGAGATAGACCTTGTCTTCCTCGACGCGGAGCTCGACCGCCTTGATAGAGGACGTGCCGAAATCGATACCGAGGAATGTGGGTTTCTTGAGTCCGAACATGGATGTTTGTTTCATTCGTACTATACCATAGCTCGCTGTCCGAAAGAAAAATTCCATATCCTATCAACCGTGCTATGAGGTGGTATACTGAAAAAAAATAACTATGCCCCGTTTCCTCCTCACTCTCGCTCTCTTCACCCTCTTCTCGGCCTCCATTTTCCTCGTCCCGACTGCTCCCGCTGAAGCCGGCATCATTCCCTGCGGCCTCAC
>CAZTYU010000036.1:0-4039 GCA_964617535.1 uncultured Bdellovibrionales bacterium
GGGGTTCTCTCATGCGTCAGCACGCATCCGTTCTCATGATCAAGTCCTCCGCGCTCCCGGACACGCCGCTCGCGTTCCAGAAGTATGTGGAGCAGTACTTCGCACCGAAGGAAGTGCTCGGCATCCTCGTCTTCTACGCGTTCGAGGCGCTGACGCTGAAGCAGTTCGACCGCGGCACCCTGTCGCGCGGCGTCGCGCCGAGCCACCGCACCGACCTCGCCCACTACAAGGACGGTCTCGAGGGAGCGCATCTCTCTGACTGGATCAGCCGGGCGATCGCTGACGGCCAGGTGTCGCGTCTCGGTGCAAACTGGGACGACGGCACGCTCGAGTTCGCGGACTGAGGGGCGCACGATGGATATCATCCACGAGTTCCGCCAGTTCGCAGGCCGCACCATCGTTGGTCGCGGAGTGGATGCGCCGCTCGCCGCATACACGGCATTGCCGCATTACCACTGGCTGCCGAGCCTCATCATCGAGCTCGAACGCGCCGACCTCCGTATCCAGCATCCGGAGGGGAAGGAATGGAGCATCGTTCTCCAGCTCGACTACCACGGTGACAATCCGCCGATGCCGAAGCTCATCGTGAAGCCCACGGTTTACGGGTGTCGGTCGCCGGTCTTTCCGCTGGTGCCGCACCGGCCGATCAGTTTGCGGCTCATCCGTGCGGCGATCCGGCGACACATCCGCCGTTTGGTGTGAACCTCGTTCTCGCCCGTGAAGTGGGTATGCGTGCAGTGCATGCGTACCCACTTTTTCTTTGGCTGAAAATGTTTTCTGGTGCTAGCATGGAGGAAGTAACCAGGCTTCGGGAGGGCCGTGAGCACTCCTGAAAAAACAAAAGCGTATGACACAAAAGATACCCAAGGGCCTTATCGTGGTTTCCGTGATCATCGTCGTGACGGTGGCCGTCTATCTCCGAGAAGTCGCCAAAGTCCTCCAGGGATGGCGGCCTGAGGTGGCTTCGGAAGCTGCGATGCAGAAACCGAAAGAGGTGAGTGCCGTCGTGACGTACGAAGTGCCAGGGGAAAAGTTCGATACGCTCCGGTTTGTGGTGAAGCTCGACGATGCTGGCGCGATCGATGAGATTCGGACCCTCGACGCCGAAACAAATGAGATTCCTGAAAAGAAGAAAGAATTCAACGACGAGGTAAATGTCATTCTGAAAGGAAAGAAGCTTTCCGAGCTCGCCAAGATCGACAAGGTTGGGAAGTCGACGCTGACGACAGATGCCTTTAACGAAGCGCTTGATAAGCTGAAAGCCGAGCTCTAGCGAATAGGGAGGACTGATGCAGGCAGTTGATTTTCAGGGATTGGGGACGGCGTGGTCGGTCGCGATTGACGCGCCGTCCATTCCGGATGACCTCGCCACGCGGGTCGTGGAGTACGCGCGGGACTTTGAGTCCCGCTTTTCGCGCTTCCTTTCTGGGTCCGAAGTGAATGCATTTCGCGAAGTGAAGCCCGGCACGTATCCAATCTCGCCAGAGTTCGCGCGTCTTCTCGCACGCGCTGACGAACTTCGGGCACTTACCGGCGGTATCTACGATCCGGCGGTCGGCGGCGTCCTCGAAGGGGCGGGCTACGGCGCCCAGTCCGGTCTCGCGTTGGTTGATTATGGTGACCATCTCCCGATCTGGAGCATTTCAGGGGAAATGATTACCCTCGACGGTCCGATCGCATTCGACCTCGGCGGCATCGGCAAGGGCTACTGCATCGACCGGATCGCCGACATCATCCGTGCGGCCGGATACGAGCACTTTATCGTTGATGGCGGCGGCGATATGTACGGCACGACCAAAGCGGATGGCCGGCCTTGGCGCGCGGCGATCGAGTATCCCGGGAAGCCGGACACGGCAGCCGGTATCGTTGAGCTGGCGAACGAGGGACTCGCGGTTTCGGACACGTTTCGTCGGCGCTTTGGCAAGTGGCATCACCTCATGGATCCGAATGCCAAAAAGAGTGTCGAGACGGTTGTGGGGGCGGCAGCAGTCGCGCCCGATGCGTGGTCGGCAGACTGTATGACGTCGGGGCTTTTTTTCGCTCCACCCGAACGTTACCGGGAAGTAGCAGCAGCGCTCCGGGCAAGGTACCTCGTCTTTTCCGCCAATGGCCGGGCGACCATGAACGAAGATTGGCGCGGCGAGCTCTTCTAGTAACGGGGAATTGACGGGACCTCGGCAGTGGAGTAGTTTGGGGGCACCATAAAATACCCTGATGTTTCTCCCGATGAATGCAGTCCTGAAGCTTCTCCTCGGCGTGATCGAGTTTTTCCTCATCACGCGGTTTCTCTTGAAGCTGCTCGGCGCGAATCCGTCAGCCCCGTTTGTTCGTTGGATCTATGAGACATCCGGATCGATTCTCGAGCCGTTTTCCAATGCCTTTCCGCCGAGCCGGATAGAGGGACTCATCTTCGATTTCAATGCGCTGTTCGGACTCTTCATGTATATGTTCGGTGCGTATCTCATCACCGAGTTCATCTCCTTTCTCGATCACTTCACCCAGAGCTGGAAGTCCGAAAGCCGCCGCTAGGGCGGTTTTTTTATCCCGTTTGACAGTGCTGGTGTGAGTTGTATACTTTATACTGTAAGTAGAGTAAACAACATAAACATATGGAGATCCTGACGCAGAAACAGCGGATCGTCCTCCAGGCGATCAAACAATTCTTCACCGAGCACGGCGAGATGCCGACTGTCCGCGAGATCAAAGAGGAGAGTGGCAAGCTCGGCCTCAATCTGAAAAGCCTCCGGAGCTTCTTCCTTTACCTGAATGCGCTCGAGGACAAGGGCTATATCGAGCGGACGAGTGAGGACCGCGGGATTCTTCTCAAAGGAGTGAATTCCGACGACTTCATCCAGATCCCGGTGTTTGGCGCAGCGAGTGCGGGCGCGGCGACGATGTTTGCAGATCAGTATGTCGAAGGGTATCTGCGCGTGTCGAAGCGGCTCGTGAAAGACCATAATGTCTTTGCGGTGCAGGTATCAGGGACATCAATGAACCGTGCCAAGGTCGGCGGCAAGACCATCCAGAATGGCGACTTCGTCCTCGTCGATGCTGATGTGAAGGACTACAAGAGCGGGGACCGGGTACTCGTCGTAATCGATGGACTCGCCACGGTGAAGACCTACCGCTCGGTCGATGGTCGGACGATCGCGCTCATGCCGGAATCGACCGACAAGCGTCATCAGCCGATTTTCCTCACCCCGGACGACAACTTTGTCATCAACGGCCGCGTCGTCGATGTTCTGAAGATGCCGAAATGAGACGGATATGGCCCAAGTCAAACGCGATTGGGATATACTCTCGGATGCCGAACGGCGTTATGCCACCAGTGAAATAATTGGGTATTTTGAAACAGCTAGAGGGGAGAAGGTCGGGATCGTCGCTGCTGGCCAGCTCCTCGACGTTGTTCTTCGGGCAGTACATGGACCGATTTATAATCGCGCGCTGGATGACGTAAAGGTCTTTTTTGAAAAAGGGCTAGGTGATGTTTCGGTAAATGCCGACGTTTCCCTGAGAAAGGGGTAGCCAGGATTTTCTTGAGGGACTGGTCTAACTGGCGTGTTGTGCTACTCTGGGGCCATGTTCCTTCCCTTGGAGGTCTCTATCATGGCACTCTCCCAATGGGTCTTACTCGCAGCGGCTTTTCTCCTCATCGGCAGCCTGATGACGGTCGCGAGCAGCATCCTCGGACTCCTCATCCTCGGACAGGACGGCCGGGAGCGATGTCTCGGCCGGCTCTACACCCTCGACCGTCACTACAGGACGATGCGTTTCGTCGGGCACATGGCAGCGTGGGCATTCCTCTCCCTCTTGTCCGTACTCCTCTCGGCGGGGCTGAGTGAGCCGGCGCGTCTTTTCCAGGGGGTATCGCTGCTCCTCTGGTCCGTACTTTCGCTCGTGTCGGCAGGCTTCGGCGTTCTCTCAGTACTGGCTGAGACAGTCCGCTCGGATGAGCCGGTAACGCGGTGATGCGACATCCGTTTTGTGGCGACTCGATATCTTTTCGGGCCGCCGCTTCTTTTTCTGGGTATAATAAGGC
>CAZTYU010000036.1:4139-6279 GCA_964617535.1 uncultured Bdellovibrionales bacterium
CGCGCATCGCTGGAGCAAGCGTCGCGGGACTGGCATTCCTCGGCTGGCTCGTCGCAGCGCGCCATGTTTACCTCCAGCGTTTCCATGAGGCGGATCCATCGAGCGGCTGCGCGGTCTCATTTGGTTCCTTCCTCGACGACTTCATCTTTGCGCTTGGCGGAACAGGTAACTGCGCGATTATCGATTGGAGCTTCATCGGTCTTTCCATTGCAGACTGGTCATTCATTGCATTCGCCGGCCTTACGGCAGCAGGCATCTGGATTTACCTCCGTGCAAAAGCCGCTTCTCTCGGAGAGTCGTCACTATCATGAATCCTACGAGCGACAAACTCGGCCGTACGCTCGTACTCGACGAGCTTGCCGACCTTACACTTTACCGACGCCTCGCTCGTTTTTCGCGCGGGGACACAGCCGCGCTGCTTGAATCGCTCATCCCGATCGAAGAGCGGCACTACCATTTTTGGCAGGAGTTTTTTCAGATTGAGCTCCCGACTCTCGATCTGTTCCGGCGTGTAAAGCTTAACCTGCTTGCCGGATTTTGCCGGGTTTTCGGCGAAGCAGGGACGAACCTTGTGCTCGAGGCGATCGAAATCAATGGCGTAAAGAAATACCTGTCCGTCTGGGAGCGTTACAAAGACGAACCGCTCGGCGGAGCAGTGCGCGAGATCCTCGAGGACGAACTCGGCCACGAAGATGAGATCGTCTCGGACGCGATCCGGCGCCGGGTACATCCCGAACGTATCCGTGATATCTTTCTCGGTCTCAACGATGGTCTCGTCGAAATCCTCGGTGCCGTGTCCGGATTCTTCATCGCATTCCAATCTGTCTCGTCCGTGCTCGCAGCATCGTTCACGGTCGCAGTAGCGGGCGCATTCTCCATGGCAGCAGGCGCCTATGTCGCAACCGGCTCGGAGGGCGAAGCGGCGGATATCGAACGTCGCAAAACTCGCTTTCTGAGCGGTACGACAGAAACAGGGGAATCACCCCGCCCATTCGCTTCGTCCGTAGTCGTCGGCATATCCTATATTATCGGTTCGCTCGTACCGATTCTTCCGGTTTTTTTCGGCGCCGAGAACTTCATCCTTTCAGCGGCCGTATCGGCGGTCGTCGTTGTCCTCGTTTCTACGCTTCTCGCGTTCCTCTCCGGCATGGATGTGCGGCGCCGGATCATGATCAATCTCGTCATCGTGACGCTCGCTGTCGTTGTCACGGCACTTATCGGACGGCTCGCCAAAGACCTCTTTGGTATCGAGGTCTAATTTTCGAGAAATAAAAAAGAGCACCAGCTGGTCGTTGACCAGTTGGTGCGTTGGGAAAGCGCGGTTTTCTCGCGCCGGTAGTGCCTAGGCCCGAGCTTCGACGGGGTGGTGGCGATGCCGGTCGTGATGCGCTGCGGGAAGCGCGATGCCGGACTCGGGGAGCTGGAACGAGGCGATCGCCTCCATGTTCTGGAGGTGTGCGGCGTAGAGCTTCACGCCGTGCTCCTGCCTCATGTGGGCGCTGCGCCAATCGATGCTGATGAGCGGCAAGACGCCTTTCAGTCGATTGGCCGGGATGCAACGCTTCAAGAAGGCCTTGCCTTCGAGGGTGCGGAGCACCGTGTCGCGGAAGCCGTAGCCCAGCTTGGCGCATTTCCCGCAGGGGAAATGGGAGAGGTCGAGGACGAAGCTGAGTCCCTTCACCGCGAACGCTTCGACGCAGTCCTCGAGCAGTACGCGTCTCCGGACGATGTCGACATGATCGCCGAGCAGTACGCCGCCGCCATTGAGGCAGAGGGGGTGGACATCGACGATGCCGTTGCAGCCGGTGAAGTGATGCTTGAAGCGGTCGCGATCGCCGCAGGAGATGAGGACGGCGCCGTTCGGGGCACGTTCCTTGATGCGCGGGGCATCGATCTCCTGGAGGAGGCCGGCCTGGATGAGGCCTTCGGCCAGCATAAATTCAGGATACAGGTGTTCCATTGTGATCCCTTGCGGCTCCGGGTTGAGGTTGGTAAACAGCGAAGATTTTGATGATCGTGCAACGAAATCTTTCCTCGGATTCTATACCGAGCGTCAGATTGGGTAACAGGACCAACCAAACCATGATGCTCCTCGCTATCCGGACTGTCAAGAAACATGAAAAAATCCGCCGCAGCGGAT
>CAZTYU010000037.1:0-6238 GCA_964617535.1 uncultured Bdellovibrionales bacterium
CGCCAATGGGGTCACAACGAACTCGACCTCCGACACCACCAAAGGACTGCCTGAAGCCAAAACCTTCTGGGGCGAGGTGGTCGGCACCGGCGCTGTCACCGCCACCATCAAAATCTACGGCGCCCGCACCGCCACCGCGGCCAACGGCGTCCTGGTCGCCACCATCACCCTCTCTGGCACCACCATCGCCGTCGACGCCGCCACCCCGAGCTTCGCGGTCTACCCCTACTACTACGTCGTCGTCGAAAACCTGACCGGCACAGGCGCAACCGCGCGCGCGGAGGCATTTTTCTAATGCACACTCTCTACTCCATACTCCTCACGCTGATGTTGTTCCTCGCGCCAGCCCAAAGCTGGGCGGCCGCCACAATCGAAACCGGCGGTGGCGCACTCGGAGGGTTGCCTTCCCCCTACGGCAGTGAAGGTGACTGTCTCCTGATCGCCAGCGGGGTTCCTGCTTGGGGGGCCTGTCCTGGCGCAGGGTCAGGCGCACCTGCCGATGCTAAATACATCGTCCAAACCGCAAACGGCACCCTGTCCGCCGAGCAAGCCCTTTCGACCCTCGCCACCGGCATCATGAAGGTCACCACCACCACCGGAGTCATCTCCGTCGCGGTGGCCGGCACAGACTACGTCGAACCCAGCGGCACCGTCGCCAGCGCCACCCTTGCCGACGCAGCAACCGCACTTGCCGCCAACCCCACCGATTGCGCGGCCAACAATTTCGCGACCGCCATCGCTGCCAACGGTGACCTCACCTGCGCCCAACCCTCCATCAGCGCAGGGGTGAGTGGGTTAGGCGCCAACGTGGCCACCTTCCTCGGCACCCCATCGAGCGCCAACCTCGCTGCCGCCCTGACCAACGAAACCGGCAGCGGCGCGGCAGTCTTCGGCACAGCCCCAACGATCGACGCCCCTGCGATCACCACAAAAATCAACCTCCCCTCCGTCACCGCGCTCCCTGGCACCCCCTCCACCGGCGACACCGTCATCGTGACCGACGATTCTGCCACCGGCGCGTGCGACTCGGCCGCAGGCTCAGCCGTGACCATCTGCCGCTACAACGGCTCTGCGTGGGCGGCACTCGGCGGCGGCAGCGGGAGCATCGGCGGCTCGACTGGCAGCACCGACCGCGCCATTATCATCGCCAACGGCACCGGCGGCTCCACCGTTCAAGCCTCCGGTTGCACCATCAGCGCAGGAAACGCGCTGACATGCGCAGGCGGTTTCGTTGCTGGCACCAGCGGCACTGGTGTAGCAACGTTTCTCGAAGGAACCGCTCCTGGTGCGGGTACCTCTACCGGCGAACATAACGTCTATTTCGACTCGTCAGACAGTAAACTCAAATCGCACGAAAACGGCGGCAGCGTTCAAACATATGTTCGCGCAGCCGATAACCTCGGAGCACTTGCGTCGACCACGTCAGCTCAACTTGCGAGCGTCATTTCAGACGAAAGTGGCTCTGGCGTCCTGCTGTATAGTACATCGCCAACTATCACGACTCCGACGATCAGTGGCGTCATCACGCTTCCTGACGGCGTGACGCAGACATTCAATCCGAACGGGACTGCGAGCGGCTTGAACGTCGGCGCACATACTGCCGATCCGTCTGCCCCGAACAACGGCGACATCTATTACGACTCGACTACGAATAAGTTTCGTTGCCGCGAAGACGGGTCATGGGTCGACTGCATCAACACCGGCGCAGGCACCGGCGATGTCACCGATGTGAACGCAGGAGCCGGTATCGGCGTCACGAATTCTGGCGGCCCAGCCCCGACCGTGGCCTGGGACCCATCTACCTTCGTCAATAACATCACCTTGTGGGACAGCGCGAACGCCTCTCGCACCATCACATTTGGCCTGTCAGGTGCCACCGATCCGGTCATCACCGCCTCGAATTCCACCCTGAACGTCTCTACCGGAGACTTGCAGGTAGGCGGAAGCGCGGTGTCGACCGCCGCCAGCACCACCACCTTCACCAACAAAACCCTCGACGCCGAAGGCACCGGCAACGTCATCACTATCCCGCGCCGCCTTTGGTTCCCTGCCGCCGGGTGCAACAATGCCACCGCAGGTTCGATCTGGGATCTGCCTTCCAGCAATCCTGCCGTCGCCGCCTGTGTCACCGGCACGAACACACAAAAAGGTGTCCTCGACTTTGCCGATAGCGCCAGCCTTAGCGCCCAAGTTACCCATAAACTCCCCTCTACCTGGACCGGCACGGTCGATGCCAACATTAAATGGTTCACCGCCGCCACTTCAGGCGATGTGGTGTGGCAGTTGGCGACTATTTGTGTGGCCGACGCCGAAACAGACGACCCCGCCTTCAACACCGCCTCCACCGTAACCGATACCGCCAAAGGCACCACCAATCAAACCAACGACGCCGCCATCACCACCGTAACAGTGACCGGCTGTGCGGCGGGCGAACTCATGCACATCAAAATACTCCGTGACTCCGCGCACGCCAGCGACACCCTCGCCGCCACCGCCCGGCTCATCGGCGTCGAACTCGTCATTCGAGAGGCCATGTAATGTGGCAGATCGTGTGCTGCTTCGTGTTTCTCTTGTCGTTGATCTCTACTACTATTAGCCTTGCTGCAATTGCTGAAGTTGGCGGTGGCTCACAGCGGGCCACTGGATCGGCAGGGAATTTCGCCTCAACGACACAGGCGATGCCAGGCAATGTCACGGCCAATAATCTCATGGTCTGTGGCGGAAACATCTGGAACAGTCCAGCCATTACCGGCATCACGATGTCGGACACGCGCAGCAGTTCGTGGTCCGTTGTGCTCGGTCCGGCGACAAACTCGTTTGTCCCGTTTATTGCCTATGCACTCGTCCCGTCATCCGGGGCCGTGACGATCACGATTGACCCGACTGGTGGTGGCAATTACGGCACCTGGAGTTGTGACGAATTTAGCGGAAACGCGACGTCAAGTGTGCTGGATGTGGATGGGAGCTACACCACCGCAACGACCACAACCCCCTCAGACTCTATCACGACCGGCACGGCTAACGCCCTCATTGTCGGCCTCTTGGGGAATAACACCAACACCGCGGTGTTCTTAGCTCCGGGCTCAGGATACACGCAAATCGGCGAGGTGGAGAGCGCCTCGTGGGCCGCGCACATTTTCGAGTTCAAGATCGGCACTTCCGCCACTTCCTACACCGTCGATGCGACGATGAGCAGCGCCGTGTCCAGCACCATGCAGACGATGTCGTTTGAAGAGCTCGTCGGCGGCGATAACGTGGCACAATTCTATAGACGGAGGCCGCGATGAGCGACATGACACGTCGTCAATTTGTCGTCGGGATGGCTGGGGCTGGGTTGTTGACCGCTGCCCCGTGGATCTGGACCTCGCGAAAATCCACTGTCCACGCGCAGGCTGTGAGCCGCGCCTTCATCGGAGCTGAAGGCTTTGGGGCAACAGCCGGCGGCTGGCGTTCACCCAACGCCGAGATTCTCTTCGTCAAAAATCTTGATGATGCCGGGAACAACAGCTTTCGCTCACACTATGCTCGCGCCGATCAGGGACTACCTAATCCAACCGCTCCTCGCTATATCATTTTTCAGACTGGCGGCTATATCCCTTGCACTTCCTCCACCACACAAGACAGCGTGCCGCGTGTCAACAACGTCCTCGGCAACTTGAACTCCGGCAACGTCTATGTCGCAGGTCAAACCGCCCCAGGCGGCGGCATTACCTTTCGCGGAACATGCCCGACAAATTCCAACACTGACGGCATCTTTGTTCGCGCTAGCCATACCTGCCTCCGCTTTGTTCGCGCACGCGCACACGCCGACGCTGGAAGTAACTCATGGGCACTCGGATTCTGGCGTAATAGCGGGCAGTCTGTCGCGATTGTCGATCACTGCTCATTTTCTTTTGCGACAGATGACTCAGTTGCCTGCAATATGCACATGAGTACGATTCAATACTGCCTCATTAGCGAAGGGTTGAGCCGTGGAGACGGCAATCACGCACGCGGAGCCTTGTTTGATTCACACAACGGCGACCCGCTTTATTCTCTTCACCATAGCGCCTTCCTCCATGCAGGCATTCAACGCTTCCCGGCTTTCTCCAGTGGGCAGGGTGGGGAGATGGTTAATAATCTCGTCTATAACTGGGGCGGCGACGGCTTCGGGGCTGGCTGCTACATGCATAACGTGTTCAACGTCTCACCAACGCCGAAATGGGATTGCGTCAATCACCTCATGAAATGGGGTCCGACCAGTGATGACAACGGCGGGGGAGGCGCGAATCCATTAACAGCAAGTGAAGTCATTACCGGGTTCAATCCTTGTAGTGTCTACATCAGCCAAGTGCGCGGTCTATTGCCAGGTGGTCAGTACATGCTGAACCGGACGCGCGGTGAACCGTCACCACAATGCACATTCGTCGGTGCTAAGCAATGGAGCCCGATATGGCCGGTGACGCAGCAAGATATTTCCACCCTCGAACTGGGCAATGCGTGGGCCGCGTCACTCCTGGCTAATGTCGGCTGTACCAGACCAGGCCGCGACGGTATCGATACCGCCGTCATCGCATCTTACGACGCCTATACTGGCGACAGTACAACGGCCCACGAAAATCAGTCTCTTTGGGCTCTACAAAACGGCGGGACGGCGTGGCCCACGCTTGCAGCGGGGACTCCAGAGCACCTCGAACCCTCTGGCATGACCGACGAGTTCATCACCCGCATGGGCCTCGCCAACACCACCGCCTCCGCCCTGAGCACTTCCATCTCGCAAGCTCGTGGCCTCGGCGAGGACTTCCAAAACATCGAATGGAATCTCATGGAAAAAGCCGGCGACATCGCCCCTCTCGAAGGCTCCAGCGCCGGCAAACTCGGTAAGTCTGGTAAACTGCGCACGACAGGAAAGGTGCGATTGTGATTCGAGTCCTCCTTACTCTCGCCCTATCCCTCATCACTCTCCCTGCACTGGCCCAGTCGCCGCCATGGAACAACGAACCCGCTGGCGCCACTCGTCTCCTCAATTGCCCCATGACCGCGGCCGATTGCGTCGGGGGGGTTGTGCGCGGGACCTGGCTCGATGTCTATCATAACCTGACCTACTTCAACCCCGGTAATGCCCCGCTCTCCCCGCCTACCGTCGCACGCGCGTCACTCATCTACCCCAACACCTCCGGCGGCGGCGACCTCGGCTGGTGGGATAATCAAGCGGATCGGGGCTTGTATTTGGGCGCGTATTTTCGATTTATCGCGGGCGGTTCGAGCATCCCCGGCGCCACCAAAATGTTTTTCTTACGCAATAATAACAATCTCGCTGGCGGCGCGCGCACGAATGGCATCTTTCTCATTAGCGGGCGGGATGCAACAACGCGACAAATTATTTTTGGGCACAATACTGGTGGGCTCGACAATACTCACACATGCTCGAACGGGGGCGAGTTGTGCTACCCCAATGTCGGGAGCGGTACGTTTACGATTGGTCAGTGGGTGAAACTTGAAGCTATTGTTTGCTCCTCGACCACTACGACGGCGAGAAATGGTACCGTCCGCTGGTGGGTAAATGGTGCGCCGGCTGGTTCGTATACAAATATGAATTACGGTTCAGGCTCGACCAACGAATTCTGGTGGAACCAAACCTGGGATGGCGACGCTGGGCAAAACGGCAAAGGCTTCTCTGGCGATGTCCACCAGGATGTCGATCACCTCGTCGTGAGCAGCATCCCCGCTTCCGCCTGCAACTCCACCACCACCATCGACAACCCCGCAGGCGCCCCCGGCACGGTGACCGGCTTCACCGCGACCGTCGGGGGAGTACAATGATCCGCGCGCTCCTGGTCCTCGCCCTCTGGCTGCTCACCTCTCCCGCACTGGCCGCCATCCAAAATTGTACCTTCGTCTGGAATGCCCGCACCGAAGCTGACCTCGCTGGCTACAAAATCCGCTGGGGCACCACCTCCGGCGTCTACCCCAACACCGTCACCCTCGGCACCGTCACCACCACCACCTGCGCCGCCCTCGGCATGACCTCCGCAGGCACCTACTACGCCGGAATCGCCGCCTACGACACCAGCAATCAAACGTCCGCCTACTCGTCCCAAATCTCCGTCACCCTCGCCACCGTCGACCCTGCGCCGACCGCCCCGACCATCACCACCTTTTCCCCTACCAGCGGCGCTGTCGGCACGTCAATCACCATCACCGGCACCAATTTCTCCTCGACCCTCTCCTCCAACACCGTCAAATTCAACGGCACCAC
>CAZTYU010000038.1:0-5955 GCA_964617535.1 uncultured Bdellovibrionales bacterium
CCTAGGGTATCACAAAGCACCATCTCTGTCAAGGACAAAATGGCTCGATCAAGCCTCAAAACACTATACCGTCTGGATTTTCCCCTTATTTCAAAGGTTATTTTGATTCGCCGGCAGCATACCGCGCAGCCACTCCTTCGGAGTATTCCACCGAAAAGACCGGTTTCCCCTGATCGTCGAACGAAACGCCGATTTTTTTGACGTTAGTTGGAATCTTTGGGGCGATCACTTCGCCCGATGTCCGACCAGAGGCTTTTTCCGCGATTCCCCCTTCGGCTCCTGTACTGCAAGACACGAGCACTTTCGGCGCGCCCGTTTCGAACCACTCTTCCAAAGCGCGATTAATCCCCTCTCCTTCGAGGAGATCGTCCGTTACGAATTTTCCGGTATCGGTCGAGATGGACTGCTTCCAAGCCTCCAGTTCTTTCCGATAGTCCTCATCCGACTTTTTTGGATCAGGCATTGGCGGCGGAACATATGGCTTCTCATTCCCAAGCGCGATGGAATTTGGCGAACCATGCCCACCGACGATGGCGAAAGAGAACTTGTTCCCAGCTGGCGAGTGTTTCTTGTGGAGACGCAGGAGCCGCCTTGCCAGTTCTCGCTGCGATCCGGCCTCGACGACTCGTGTTTCGAATCCTCCGACACGAAGCTGGAGACTGGCATCGTAGAGCTGTTTCCGGTTCTGGAAGAATGCCCCGTTATAGTCCGCTTCGGGATAGATGGCAACGCCATATCGCGAGTCCTGATCCGTCATTTCCAATTGACGCAGGAGCATGTCTGCTTCGTAGCGGCCGAAATTGGCGATGCCGTATTCTTCGTAGAGCTGTTTCACGCTCCCCGGCTTTTTGGCTTCTAGCTCTGAGGCCGCTTCCAGATTCCACCAGTAGCTTTCCATCAGCTTATCCGCCATGGTACTCACTTTTGCCTCTTTCCATTTATTGACAATGCTTGGATCAAGGCCATACTGCTTCGCCATTGCCCGCGCCAGGTTTTCACGTCGCCAATCAAACACTGGGTCATCTTCATGCTCCGTAGCCAAGATGGGCCAAAAAATCTGTTCATCGATTTCTCGGCTGATGCCGATCTCTCCGGCCCGAGCGCGCAGCTGCATGAGAGCGTCGAGGTGCTGATTCATCAGAATGCCATTCTCTGCATGGAGAAAAAAGTTTCTACGTGCATAAAGCGACATCTGATCTTGGCTATCATCCGAGGGTTCCCAGAAAAACGGATCGAGCGCTTCGAGCTCATCCTGATGGCGCGCAATCCACTCGTCAATGTGTTGTCGCGCGCGTGAATCCCCCGTATTCTGCGCCTCGCTCACCACATAGAAGATATTCTTCTGTAGTCGGCGGAGCGACTTCTCGTCTAGATCGGTCCGTGCCAATTCCCGGTCGAGGTCATCGAGTGCCGAGACGACCCAGCGCGTGATATCTTCCGGGGAAAAATCCATCGTATCCTGATAGGAGGATTTCCGCTTTCGATCCTCGTCACCGAAACCGCACCGGGCATATATCTGGCGGAGGAGTTCTAGTGCTCTCGGTGCCGTTTTCCGATCCTTGAGCCGGTCTTCAAAGGGCTGCTCATACGTGAGGTATGGCCGAAAGGCATCATTCAAGAGTGCTTCCTGTTCTTCATAATCGAACTTGTGAAACGAATCGAGTGAACGGAAAAGCTCGTCAGTTTCCGCGTCAAACCCGGTCCCTGACTTCGGCACCCTTTCCCGATACCTTGGTTCGACTTCCTCACTGACTCCGCCAGTCGGGCCGAGCTCGATCGGATCGGGTCGTTTGGCTTCCGGAAGTGGTTCAGGCGGATGAAACGACATAGGGCTTAGCTTCGCTTCAAGAAGAAAGTAAGCGGTTCTCCTTCGATATCGACTGTGCCGGAGTATTCAGCATCGGCAAGCATGCCGGACTCGACAGCGGTCGCGAGTGTTTCATGCGCGATGAGTTCAGAGAGTTCGGCATTCGCAAAGACAGCATCCTTGCCGGTATAACCGAGTATGATGCGATCCTCCACATTGAACCCCGCCTTCTTCCGTCCCTCTTGGATCGCGCGGATGATTTCCCGCGCCTCCCCTTCGAGTTTCAGTTCGGGAGTAACGGTAGTATCGAGGATTACGTTTTCACCAGCATCAGAATTCCCTGGCTTTTGAAGAATGTTAATGCCAATCTTTTTCACATTTAACTCTTCTTCAAGAATTGCGTAGTAGTCATCCGGATTAACCAGTGAATTAAACAGCTCTTCGTACTCCGATCCCAACGAAACCATACCTAATGGTTGCCTCACTTTTACTTTTGCCTCTGCTCGCCTCTGCAGTCCAATTGTTACAATTTCTCGAACAGCATTCATGTTTCTATTCAGCTTCCCATCCACTAAACCCTCATCCGCCACCGGATAGTCTTCGAGATGCACTGACTCTTTGCCGGTGAGGCCGCGGTAGATTTCCTCGGCGATGAACGGCGTGAAGGGTGCCATGAGGAGGCTGAGGTCACGGAGGACCGTATAGAGGGTCTGATAGGCAGCTTCCTTGTCGCCGTCGTCCTCGGACTTCCAGAAACGCTTGCGGCTCCGGCGGATAAACCAATTGGAAAGGTTATCGACGAATGGGGTGAAGGCGCGCGTCGCCCGATTCAGCTCATACTTTTCCATCGCGCCATTCACTTCCTGCGCGAGGAGCTGCAGCTCGGAGAGGATCCAGCGGTCGAGGAGGTTCTCAGATCGTGCCGCATTTGCATTCGGTTCCCAGTTGTCGATCGCCGCGTACGTCATGAAGAACGAGTACGAGTTCCAGAGCATGCGGAAAAGATTGCGCTGGATATCCGACATGTCGCGCTCGGAGAAGTTCAAGTTCTCCGCCGCGACGACCGGCGACGAGAGGAGGTAATAGCGGAGGACATCGGAACCGTACTTGTCGAGGATCTCCATCGGATCCGGATAATTTTTCAGTTTCTTCGACATTTTGCGGCCATCTTCGGCTAGTACGATGCCGTTCACGACTACGTTCTGGAACGCCTTCGTCTCTTTGATCCCCGTCGCGATGACGTGGAGGTAGTAGAACCAGCAGCGGGTCTGATCGACGCCCTCGGCGATGAACTGCGCCGGAAACGCGGCGTCGAATTTCTCCTTGTTCTCGAATGGGTAGTGCCGCTCACCATACGGCATCGAGCCGGAATCGAACCAAGTGTCGAGCACGTCCGGGACGCGATGCATCACGCTGCCACACTTCGCGCACGGTACCGTCACTTCGTCGACGATGTGTTTGTGGAGGTCATCGACTTTTTTCCCGCTCGCGGCTTCGAGCTCGGCGACCGAGCCGAAGACCTTCATCTCACCGCAATCACAGCGCCAGAGCGGCATGACGCTCGCCCAGTAGCGCTGCCGGCTGATGGACCAGTCGCGCGCGCCCTCGAGCCACTTGCCCCAGCGGCCTGCCTTGATGTGTTCAGGTGACCAGTTGATGTCGTCCGCGAGTGCGATCATCTTTTCTTTTCTCTCCGCGACCCGAACAAACCAAGACGACGTCGCGTAGTTGAGGAGCGGCGTATCGCAGCGCCAGCAGTGCGGATAACTGTGCTCGTACTTCTCTTTCGCGAAAAGCGTCCCCGCTTTGGCGAGATGCTTGATGATCTCGACATCCATCGCGGACGGGTCCTCTTTACTTTTGACCGGCCGGCCGGCAAAATCCGTTACCTCGGGCTTCATCGAGCCGTCCATATTCACATGCTGCACCCACGGCAGATTGTTCGCTTTGCCGAGCTGCATGTCGTCTTCACCAAAAGCCGGTGCTTCATGCGCGATGCCCGTCCCCATGTCGGTCGTGACGAAATCCGCGTGATAGATCTTCCAGCCGTTCTCACGGTTCTTCAGACTTTCATCCTTCGCGTAGTAATCAAACAGCGGCTTATACGCTTTACCAACCAGCTTTGATCCCTTGTATTCTTCAACGACTACATATCCTTCTTCGCCGAATATATTCTTCAGGCGATCCTTTGCGACGATAAAGCGCACCGTTTCACCGACGCCCTCATCTTTCTTTTCAACCGTAACGTAATCGATTGTTTCATTGACCGCGAGCGCCACATTTCCAGGAAGCGTCCATGGAGTCGTCGTCCAAGCAAGCACCGAGGTCTTCACCGTCTCGCCGAGAAGTTCAAACTCAGCCGTCACCGCGAGGTCCTTCACGTCTTTATACCCTTCAGCGACTTCGGACTGCGACAAGGTTGTCTCGCAGCGCGGACAGATATGCATGGTGCGATAGCTCTCGTAGATGAGGCCTTTGTCCCAAAGTTCCTTGAACACCCACCAGACGCTTTCCATGAAGTCCCGGTCCATGGTACGGTAGGCATTCTCCATGTCGGCCCAGCGACCGAAGCGGCGCATCACTTTCTTCCACTCACCTACGTACTCAAGCACTTTCGAGCGGCAGACCTCGTTGAATTTGGCGACGCCGAGCGTCTCGATCTCTTTCTTGTGGGTGATGCCGAGTTCCTTTTCTGCGATGTTCTCAATGGGGAGTCCATGGCAGTCCCAGCCCCATTTGCGCTCTACCTGATAGCCACGCATGGTCCAGTAGCGCGGCACGATATCCTTGATTGTGCTCGCCACGATGTGGCCATAGTGCGGCGTCCCCGTCGCAAACGGCGGCCCGTCATAGAAGACATAGTGGGGCTTCCCCTCGCGATTGGTCACCGATTTCTCAAACGTTTTCTCCTGTTCCCAGCGCTCGATGATCGCTTCTTCGAGTTTCGGAAAATTCACTTGTGGCTGAACTTTTTTGAATGGCATAAGTTTAGAAAAAAGAAAATCCTTAACACTCTTGTGCTAAGGACCCTGAGCTTTCTCGAAGGGTGGTACCACCTCGCTTCTCCGCGCCTCCGCGGACTTCATCTCTGGCTATAACGGGCCGACCCGCTGGGTTCTACCGCGCCCGCCGAAGCCTTGGCGAAGGCGGGATGCCCTCATGACTTCTGCTAACGTTTCTTCCCATGGCTCCAGGGTGATCGCCCCTTCGACGCCAGAATCAATTGTGGCCCTAGCGTATCACGGAAGCCGCGCTCCGACAACCCGCCCGACTAGAGCTCATCCGCCCGATGGACCGACATATTGCGATGGATGATCTCGTCGTTCTTGATCGTGACGAAGAGTTCGTACTCGCTCTTCACATGGCGGCCGTAGAAATCAAGGAAATCGATGAGCACTGGTTTCGTTTTGAGCTCCTCGGCATGCTTCTCGACGAAGATAGAATACTGCGAAAACGCGTGATCTTCGAAGAGATAATTGAGCTGGAGCGAGCTTTTGGGACTGAAGAGGTAGAGGATGAATGAAGCAACGGCGTACCCAAAGGAGAAGAGAAGCGGGATGAGCGTGTGGCGGATAAATCCGTCCTGGCCATATTTCTTCGCGAGCTGCGAAAGCACGACGACATGCATCGTCTCATTGTCCTGCGAGGATCGACCAAAACGCGAAGTCTTGGAAAGTTCAATCGCTTTTTTCTCATTCGAGTAGAACATGGTGAGGAGCATATAGCTCGCCACTTCCCATGACTGATACGGGATTCGTGCGATCACTTCGACAGCCTTGAATTTGCCGTAGGACGGATCGTGGCCGTATACCAGATTGCCACACGTCACGAGGATGGTCCCGAGGATCTTCGGAATAATGCCGACCTGGTAGCCATCATAGGATTTCTTGTACTCTGCGAGCTGCGTGGGGTCTTCGAGTGTTTTGAGCAGTGCTTCGTGCTGTGCCTTGTCCATAAAAAAATCTGGTTCGACAGATTACGTCCCTAGTCTACCATCGCCGGGTTGAACGAGCGAACGCCTTCGGTCGTCACGACTAGACACGATCCTTTCTTTGGAAACCAATGTCCCTCCCCTTGTTCGGCGCCAATCGGCTCGCCGAGGAGCTCGGCATACAGTTCCTGGAGCGTGTCGGCATGCGAAACGACGA
>CAZTYU010000039.1:0-5880 GCA_964617535.1 uncultured Bdellovibrionales bacterium
CGGACCATTCCCTCCATGCCTGGCAGAGCATCATTCACGAGAAGCGCACGGTCCGCTGCTGCCGACCTTCCTTGCCATGCCTTTGGTCCGTCATGTTCTGCAAACCACTTGGCGATTTTCCCGGTCGGCGGCACTGACCCTCTCTTCTCAAGTCGGCGGAGACTCCGGACCGCCTGCCGCAAAGCGTCGTCGCCGAACTCATCCTCGAGTGCCTTCCACTCGTCGAGCAGAGCCTTCAATTGGCTGACTTTTTCTTGAAATGGGGCCTTTTTTTCCTGTGAAGTATCTATAGTTTCCGCTACTGCTTTCGCAGCCCCCTCTTGCTTCTTGGCACGCGCTTCTTTTTCTGCCTCAACGATCGGTGTCTCCCGCTCGCGCTCGGCGGCAATGCCCTCGGCTACCGCAAGGAGCTCATGGTAATCAAAGAAGATCGCTGTGAGAAAAGCGGCTTCTTTCTGATCCAGCTCACCCTTCTCCTCGAATGCCTGGCGGATTTCTTCGAGTCGCGTAGCGATTGCCTCGCTGCGTCCGGTGAGTCGGAGTACCTGATCATACCTTTCTCCGAGACCGCGCGCTTTGAGATCATCTTTGAAGCGCTCTTCGTCTTTAAACTTTCGTATCGCCTGGTCGAATGCCTGCCACTCTTTGTGCTGATTTGCCACCATATCGATACGGTCGAGGGCCCCCTGTCTTCGCCACAATGCCCGGAGATCGTCGGCACCGAAACTCGCATATGGGCGCTTTTCAGGAGCCGACTCATTGTTCGGTACCGCCTGCACCTCCGAAGAAACCGCAGACTGGTCAGGCGCAGCCCCTGAAACGGCAGCGGCGACTTTCTCGGCCACTGGCGGATCTGATTTCATTTCAAACAGAGCTTTGACTTCCGGCGGTAAAGCAAGCTCGCCCGCGGACTCGAGACCTTCAAGCGCCTCCTTCAAATCGGCAATATCCTGCGCTGACTGTTCCCGTATTTTCTCCAGACTCTCTTTGTCAGCAGTCGTCGGAACCGCCCCGGACTCGGCCACGTAAGACTGCATAAGCCGGTTCGCCTCCTCAAGACGGACGGTCACCGTTCCCGCCAAGTTGCCCTCGGCGTCCTGGTAGCCGTTCGCTTCCATGAAGGCATTTAGCTGAGTCAACATATTGCACTGAGCCGAAACTTCTTCGAAGAGGCGCTTGAATTCCTCCCTTTCTCCATTCTCCGCCGACGCCCCGTCCGGTTTCGAATCGACGAAACTCCCGCGGGTATGCACCGCGCGGCCGGAAACGCCTTGGCCGTCGCCTTCCCGATCGTTCCGTTCACGCTGCTCATGCCTCGCTCGACGCTTTTCGCGGCCGGTTTTTCCTCCACGGGATAGATCAAGGCCTTCAGCCACGGCCGACGCATCAGGTGAGGACTTTGGAAAATCCCGACCTGCCGTCGCGGCTTTCAGTTTTTCAGCAAATGGTCCCTCCATCGGCGCCGGCATAGTCGTTCGCTCTTTACAGTTTTTTCTTTTTGATGGCTTGTTTGTTATAATTTTAACAGTAAAGAACACAAAAAGAAATGCAAACTTCTCCTGTTGTCGCGGAAAAGAACTGGACCGAACTCATCGCTCCCTACGTTCTTTTCTCTATCCTCGTGCTCGCGCTCTTCGTCCGGGTCTACCACCTCGACTCCCTCCCCGCGGGGCTCTATCCTGATGAGGCGACCAATGGCACCGACGCGCTCCTCGCCAATGAGACCGGAAATTACCGGCTCATGTACACCAACAACTACGGCCGAGAGGGACTCTTCATCAATCTTCAGGCGCTCGCGGTCAAATATTTCGGTAATACCGTACCGGTCCTAAAGTTCTGGTCGGTCGCGTTCGGAACGCTCGCCGTCCTCGGCATTTACCTCCTGGCAAAAGAGCTCTTTGCGCGCCGACTCTACGCTTCGATTGCAGCCTTCCTCCTCGCTACCAGCTACTGGGCGATCAATTTCTCCCGGATCGGCTTTCGAGCAATCATGGTGACCTTTCTCCTCACTTTTTCTTTCTACTTCTTTTTCAAAGGCCTCCGAACCAATCGCTTGCGCGATTTTCTCTTCGCCGGACTTTTCCTCGGTACCGGCATCCACACCTATGTTGCGTTCCGGCTCGCCCCGCTCATTCTGATCGCTCTCCTGCCGGCACTCTTTCTTACCTACGAGCGCTTCCTCGCTCGCTATTGGAAGCATGCGCTCGTCTTCGCGCTCGGAGCCTTCATCGCAGCGGCGCCGATGTTCTATGACTTCTACCAGAATCCCGATCACTTCTCCTCTCGAACCGGCGCCGTCTCTATCTTTTCGCCCGAGATCAACAAAGGTGATTTCTGGGGAACTTTCGGAAAGACGTTTGGTCTTTCGCTCGTGAAATATAACTTCTGGGGCGATCAGAATTGGCGCCACAACTACCCCCCCTATCCAGTCCTCGATCCCGTGACAGGAGCATTCTTTCTCGCTGGATTCCTCTTCGTCATCTGGGAGACGGTCAAGCTCCTCGGACTCCGATTCCGCGAAAAGCTCCGGGACGAACGACTCGTCCGAAATTGGTTTCTGCTTTCGGCATTTTTCGTCATGCTCATGCCAGAATTCCTCACCGAGGAAGGACTGCCCCATGCCCTCCGCGCAATCGGGACACAGATGCCGGTCTATCTCATTGCGCTTATCCCGATCACCTGGCTCGCTGGAAAAGCCCGGCAGGCGCTTCCTGGCGGCCGCGTCGCACTCTACTCCCTCCTCGCCTTCGGCCTCTTTTTCGGAGCAGCGTTCAATCTGACCAAGTACTTCGTCTTCTTCAATCAGAATCCGAACCAGCATGGGGCATTCAATCAGAACTTCCGGAATATGGCGCTCTACGCCATGAGTCTCCCTGCTGAAACGATGAAATATATCGTTCCGAACGGCGGCGGCCGCATGATGGAGGACGGACTCCCGGTTTCAGCCCAACCGATCAAGTTCCTGACCCATGGAAAGATCGAGAATCTCGTCTACCTTGAGCCAGAGACGACCATCCGAACGAGAAACAGCGTCATCATCCTCATGAATCATGATGAAAAAATTATCCAGCGTGTCCAGAAGCTCAGCCCCCAGGTCCGTGTCGAAAAGATCGACCTCTACCCAGGAACAACCAGTGAATTCACCATTCTCCGATTCCCGTAAAGAGAACCAGGATATATAAATTAACGTGCCACTAACTCAAAAGTCTGTATGGAGAATTTGAAACGCCTCGCGCCGCAGTGCCTCGCCCTCATGATGGTCGCCTTCTTTGCCGTCTCGATACTCGTTTCCTACCAGGAATCGACCACGATGGACGAAAAGGCGCACATCCCGGCTGGCTACAGCTATGTGAAGTATCAGGACATGCGGATCAATCCCGAACACCCGCCCCTCCTCAAAGACTTCGCCGGACTCGCCATTCTCCCGATGAATCCGTCTATGCCAAAAAGCGATCCCCTCTGGGAAAGCGGCGACTGGCTTGATCTCTCGAAATTTCCCGAAGGGCCGGCCCGCACCTGGGGTCTTGCTCAATGGGAATTCGGAGACAAGATTCTTCACTGGAACGGCAACGATGCTAACCTCGTGACATTCTGGGCGCGTTTCCCCTTCATCCTCGTATCGCTCCTCCTTGGCTACTTCATCTACCGCTGGACCCGCGAACTTGCCGGTACGGTCGCCGGACTCTTCGCTGCTCTCCTCTACTTCTTCGATCCGAACATCATCGCTCACAGCCACTACGTCACGACCGACATCGGTATCGCCGCCTTTATCTTCTTCTCGTTCTACTTCTTCGTCCGCTTCCTGAAAGATCCGAGCAACAAAAACATTATCTGGTCCGGCGTCTTCCTTGGTCTGGCGCAGCTCGCCAAATTCTCAGCCGTCCTTCTGTTCCCGATTTTCGGCATGTTCGCCGTACTCTATGGCCTCGCTCTGACCGTCGAAGCGGTCCCTGGCTCCTGGAAGACGCGGCTCCGCAATGGTTTCGTCTACGGACTCAAGTACATGGGCAGCGTCGTCATCTGCTTCGTTGCGATCTGGATCCTCTACTTCTTCAATACCATTCAGATGCCCGGCGAGGTCATCGCTGAAATCGCCCGTGCTCAGTTCCCGAACAGCCGTGCGATCGGCCAAGTCGCCGAGACAACCGTCGTTGCGATGAGCCAGTCGGCGATTCTCAAACCACTGGCCGAATACTTCCTCGGTGTCTTCATGGTCTTCGCGCGTGTCGCCGGCGGCAATACCTTCTATTTCCTCGGTGAGGTGTCCAAACAGGCATCGCAGCTCTACTTCCCTCTCGTCTTTGTCCTCAAGGAGACGATTCCGATGCTGTTTCTCCTCCTCTCGACAACGCTCTACGCCCTGTATCGGATGGCCAAAAGTCTGACGGAGCGAAATGGTGCAAGCCTCTGGACCGTCGTAACGACCTCGTTCCGCGAGCGAATTGCCCAGTACATGATGGTTTTCTTCATTCTCTTCTACAGCTACGTCAGCATCACGGGAAATCTGAATATCGGCTATCGTCACCTTTTCCCGATCCTTCCCTTCATCTACGTGCTGGTAGCCAAGGCTGTCTTTGACATCCTGAAGCGGCAGAGCGAGCGCGAGACTACCTACCGGATGCTTCGCATTCTGCTCGCTTGTGCCACATTCTCGATCATCGCGATACCGGTCATCTCGTATCCGAGCTACCTCTCCTACTTCAATGCGATCGGCGGGGGCCACAAGTACGGATATCAGTACGTGACTGACTCGAACTACGACTGGGGCCAGGATCTGAAACGCCTCCGCGGCTTCGTCGACAACTACAATGAATGCGTAGAAAACCAGTTTGAGACCCCGTTCTGCGAACCGTTCCGCTCAATGAATACGCCAAAGGATCAGCCGATTGACGTCATTCGCGTCGACTACTTCGGCGGATCGAATGGGAAATGGCAGCTCGGCGAACGCCACAAAGGCTGGCATTCCCAGCTTCCCCCAGAGGCAGGCTGGTACGGGCTCTCCATCGGATTCCTTCAGGAAAACTGGTACAAAGAGCTCCGTCCGGATGAGCGTTCGTACGACTGGCTCAAGGGCCGGAAACCGGACTTCCGCGTCGGCGACTCGATCTTCGTCTACTACATCAGCCACGAAGAGATTGCCGACAAAATAGAAGGACCTCTCGGCGAGTAGTAATAAGAAAAGAGCGGCTATCGCGAGTCGCTCTTTTTCTTTTTCTTTGTATCCTCCTCACCCGCGGATGGGGAATTTTGTTTCTCTGCTGACAGGTCTTTTTCTTGAACCGGCTGGGTGAGTTCAGCGTAAAAAACCTTGCCCTCGACTCTTAGGTCGATAGACCCAAGCCCTGATCGGTCGGGATGCTCTTTTTCGTATTCACGGAGAAACACCGAGAGGGCGCCGAGGCTCTCTTCCACCGGCCGATCGACAGCGATCAGAAGTCTCCAGCCTTCTCCGGTAGACAGCGCGAGCTCATTGGAATATCGCGAGGGCGTTGTGGCAATCGGGAGCACATCGCCAGCGATCAGTCGACTGAGACCCTCGCGAGCAAAACGGAATGATTCAAGATAGGGTTCAACCGGAAGTGCGGCGCCAGCGTGGACAGGGAGAGCGCTCTCGTCAACCACGGAAAGCTGCGATGAGGCATACCGGTCGTCTTCCGCATATTGGACAAGCACCGCTTTTCCGCCTCGGACCCCGTAGCAGGGGCCGCCCGAACACCAGCGGAGCAGCACCGGTGACTCAGTGAACGAAAGTGACAGCGTGTCCGGAAAACGTCGTTCGATTTTTACATGCGACAAGAGCGGGTAGCGTTCGAGAATTCGGTCGGTAATCTCCTCGGTTGGAACCAAGAAATAGTTGCGCTTCTTCAAGAAACCAAAGTA
>CAZTYU010000040.1:0-1725 GCA_964617535.1 uncultured Bdellovibrionales bacterium
GATCTCGAAGAACGCGAAAGAACGTCATGACATTGTTGTTGATGTCATTAACGCATTTACTCTGGTACAGACCATCAGGCACAGAAAAGAAGATGCCTCCGCCACCAAAAAACGGTTCGACGTAGCATTTAGGACCTTTTGGAAAGTGTGAGATGATCTCGGTGGCGATCTGCGACTTGCCTCCGAGATAAGGAAGAACCTTAGACACTAGCGACCTCGGCCTCTGCCGCCAGCTGCTCTACCACCGCCGTGCAAACGTTCACGACCGCCAGCGCTCTTGGTTCTGGCAATCTTTGACTTCTGGCGAGCCTTGAGCTCTTCGTTGCTCTTCCACTCCTGCTTACCGCCAGGACCCTGCACGTAAGCACCCTTTTTTGTCTTCTCCTTGATCGTGTAGTCTTTACCCTTTGGCGAGGAAGCGCTGCCAGCAGCTTGCTGTCTGGTAACGGCGTCGGTAGCCTGCTTAGCCCCAACGTGCGAAGCAGTTTGACGCAATTCGGCCTGTCGACGCATCTTGTCTTGGTGCTGGGTCTCCTTGTGCTTGCGCTTCTGCTCATTCAGCTCTTCGCGCTTGCGCATAAAGTCTTCGTGTCGCTGCGCTCCGCGAGCCTTGCGGTCGCCCTCAAGCAAGCCCTGCTTGTGGCGCGTACCCTGAGCCTGCTCCTCGTTCTTGCGCACCTGCCGACGCGAGAGCTCGTCGTTAGCCGTCTTCATGATGTGCTCTGAGTGCTGTCCGCCGTAACGTTTAGCATTATCAGAGATCTCGCGAAGCTCTTGGTGGCTCAGATGCTCCAGCTCCGGCGAACCTCGTCGCGCCTTTGCAACATTCTCAAAAATGCGCTGGTCGTGCTTGAGGTTGTTCATATGGCTCTGAAAAGCAGTATGCGCAAATGTAAACAGCGCATTGCTCATCATCCCGCCGATAGTTCCGCGCTTACCAGCTTGCTGGGCACGGCGCTGCAGGAATGTGCTGAGCGCGCTACCCGCTGCAAAGCGCGCCGTTGCTCGCCCGGCGTCCGACTGCATGTACTCGCGAGCACCTGGCATGTTTCCGTGCAGACCGCGATAGTCCTCGCCCATCTGCTCGCCATAACGACGTGCGTGGTCGGCTACGCCTCGCGCACCACCTGCCGCTTTGTAAGCTTCGGCACCCTTTGTGGCGAAGCCCTTTAAGTACTCACTAAATCTAGGCATATTGAAGATATTATCACGAACCGTACCCGGATACGATCGGAATGTCCTTGGGACCACGGTCAATGTCTACAAAGATCCAAGAAGGTAGCTTTGCAGCAGCCTTTTCGGCACCGGGCAGACAGTCAGGACAAGAGTAGACAGTGTTGATGCGCAGAAACCAGCCCGGCTTAAACTTTGCCCGCATCTGAGCATAGCGGTTGGGTTCTGCCACTTTATGTATTTTCAGATTTGGATCACGCTTGAGCATCTCATCCTCTTCGGCGAAAGAGGTGAGTTTAGCAATCGGAGGCTTGCCGCAGTAGTGACACTTTGAGTCTGCGGGGAAAGCGAGCTTGGCGTGAAGCTCTCGGGGCGACATACGTCCGCCCATGAACTTCTTCATGTGAATGTTTCTGCGCTGCTCTCGTGTACTCATGGTTTGAACCATTTCCTCTTCTTGGTGTTGTCTTTAAGCGGCGGTTTGGGATCTTCCGGTATCGCTGCCACTATGGCCGGATTTTTGAAGCGAAAGAGCGGAACTTTTGTCCCGCG
>CAZTYU010000040.1:1825-3362 GCA_964617535.1 uncultured Bdellovibrionales bacterium
CTTGTCGGGTATTCGTAGCCCGACAAATAAACACGTCCGTTGAGATAAAGCTTTGACGACATACTGTCTATATGTTCTACTCACTCCCGGAAGGAAGTCAAGATGTTAGTATTGGGTCTAGATATCTCGCTAACCCACACAGGTTGGGTAGTTGCCAATTGCGATAGCGATGATCGACTTTTTCTGAAAGATTGCGGCGTAATTGAATCCGTGCCAAGTCCGAAAAAAGAAAAGGTCTCCGCCACAATTGACGGCATACGTCGTTGCGCGGAAATCAATGCGGCACTGGCTGCGGTGTTCAAAGAACATAAACCGTTAGTTGTTTGCATGGAATCGATGTCTTGGCCGCGCAACGCCGCAACAGCGACTAAGATGGCGCTAGCTTGGGGAGCAATCGCACCGCTGTTGCAGGACCGACCACTTATTGCGGTCGGTCCTCAGCAGATCAAGAAACTAGCGAGCGGAGGAAGATCAGCGACTAAAGAAGAGGTTGAGGCGGCAGTCAGGCAGGCTTTGAAGCACTCGAAGAAGTCGATTCCGCTTTTGGAGTCGAAGCTACCGAAGGCTTCTTTGCGGGAGCACTGCTGGGACGCTTTGGGTTCGATTTTGGCTTGCCAGCAGACGGAGCGTTGGCGCCTCGTCCGGGCTGGGCATTTCCAGAAGCCGTAACCTTCCTGTTCAGCGCGCGGTCTTTCTTGGACTCCTCGTGCATCTCCTTCTTCATGTCATGAGATTCCTGATTTCTCTGCTCGTCAGCTTCTTGTTTGCCGCTGGCGATATCGACTGACTTCTCAGACACAGCTGCAGTCGAGGCCATGAACACCTGCGGATACTTGGCACGATACTGCGGCATCGTAAGATCACCGTCAGGAATTTCACCCAGACCAAGTGCCATTTCGCGGTATTCGTTAAGGGTGATGATCCCGTTCTCCAAAGCTGTCTTCCAGGCAACTGGATTCTCGGCGGGCGTTCCACCAGCTTCTTCTTCGCCTTCGCCTTCGGCGCTTTCGCTCTCAGCTTGCATCGCAGCCTGCTCCTCTTCGCGCTTCAAAGCGTGAAGCTCTTGCATTGGATCATAATCCAAAACAGGTGCCAGCAGCTTGATTGCCGTTCTCTGCGTCATGAGCTTTGGATCGCTTGTAAGGATCGTGCTCATGATCTGCGCGTATGTATTCTGGTCTGTGATTGAAGGTCGCTGGTACTGCGGCCATCGAATTCGACAAACAGTACCTTTGCCAATCTGGCGAGGAATCTCAACCGTGTCACCATCGGCTTGCTGGATGACCTTCGGCGATACGTATACGCGTCCGCGGAAGTAGCGCATCTGCCCGTCTTCTCCAGGAACCTCCTGCATAGCGGTGTACGCGCGCACAGTCACAAGTAGCTTCTGGCCAATACGCGTAATCACAGGACCGTACTGCTCGCGCAACGCATCGGCCTTTTCGAACATCGAGCTGAAGATGCGCTCAATCTCTGTCGCTGTCTTCTCTCCAGCATTCTGGAACAGTACAGAATCTGGGACACACTGAGCTTGGCG
>CAZTYU010000040.1:3462-5769 GCA_964617535.1 uncultured Bdellovibrionales bacterium
TCGTCCACCCACTCCTCTTTCGAGTAGGTATACTGGACAGTCAGCTTAACGGGATCGACATAGCCGCGCCCTTCAAACTCCGGAGTAACCCACCGCGGATCTAGGGCTTCAAACAGTGGACGCCCGCCGACAAACTTGTAGCCCACGCAAGCTGATCCAGTTGCGCCGCCATAGTTGCGCGCCTGGATCATCGCCGACCAAAACTGACCGTCCTCTAGTAGCGCGTTGAGGTAATCTTCCGTCTTATCGTCGCCAGGAACAGCAACCCTCGGCTGCCTGCGATTTGAGAAGAGTAGGCCAGTGAAGCGCATTACAACATTCCGAACAATGCCAAGCGGCGCAATAGGCTTGCGACAATGCTTAGGAATGTCATCCACCATCTCGTAACCGGGCGGAACAAACTTTGATCGAGAGATTGTTTCTCGATCCTGCATGGACATGACAGGACGACCATCCCAGCCGACTGACTTGCCATCGTGCTCCGCCACACGAAAGTAGGCCCAAAGGTTGTTGAGCTCCTTTTGGCGCCGCGTTAGCTTCATGTGCTTGCTGCCGGTGCCGAGCATTTCTTCCGCGACGCCCATAGACATATCGCGCGTTTCGCTAGGATCTGAAGGTACTGCCATATCTCCTCTATATTACTTGGTTGTCAGAAGGTTACAACCGGTATAACATCTGTACAGGTGTACAGATGAAGAAAAAGATAACAGCACGACAAAAACAAGTTTTAGTGCTGATTCGGGACTTCACAAAGTCTAATGGGTACCCACCCAGTCGACGTGACCTGCTCGAATCACTAGGCGTGACCTCCACAAATACCATTGCTTGTTTGCTCAACGCGTTAAAAGAGCGAGGTCTGATTGATCTCCTTCCGCACAAAGCACGCGGGATCAAACTTACGGAATCCGCGCAAGACATTGTGGGGCCCGCATGAAGCCGTTCAAGCCTGGACAGATCAAGCCTCCGCTTCCAGAAGCAAAGGTACCGAAATGGTACGGGGCGCCAAAAGACGAGCGTAACCGCCCGCTGGACCCGTCCAATCCGCCGGACAATAGCACCGCAAACGGTTACTACCATGTTGCACCAGGCGCTGCAATCGCAGCGCCGCCAAAGCCTCCTAACAAGCGCGGTCTGGGCGGCAGACCAACAAAGCAAGAGCAGAATGACAAAGATCCGCAACACGGGGCGGCGAATGCTGTAAGTGCAGTGCGGGAGAGTACGCCCCCGCTGCACAGTTTTCCGCCGCGCGGAAAGAGCTGGGAGCAGGAGTACAACAAGGCTGAGCAAGAAATAGAGCGGCAAGAGGCCACATCGTTACTTGCCGCACGCAAAGAACGCCTTGAGGCCATCAATGAAGAGACGCTAATTCGACAATCAAACCGAAGGCTTTGCATGGGCTTCGGCGCTGTCGGAATCAACGCTATATCGACGATGAACACTGCTGTAAAAGAGGTTCAGCGGCGCGTAACAGACCAGGCAGTTCTACAGAAGCTGAGTCTGAAAGAGCTAAACCAGATCATTGCAACGGCAGGCGCTGTTGCCAACAAAGCCCAACAAGCTGTTGAGTCGATGGCGCGTGCAGAGCGTTACATACTACGCCATCCGCTTGAAGACGGAACACCAGAAGACGACGACATCGCAGATATGACTCCGGACGACGCAAAAGTCATTCTGGAGAATCTGACAAAGTCGCTGAACTCTTCGATGCGCATCATCAAGGGAAAACCTGAAGTTGTCGCTACGCAAGACACTGAGGACGACGATGGAACTGGATCTTGAAGCGATTAGGCAGTTAGCTGAAGAAGACCCTGACGCTGCCAAGGAGATGGTCCGCAAGTATCGCAAAGCGATGATCGTACTTGCGCGCAACGATCCATCCTGGTTCTGCCAGTATGTTTTGAAGAATCGTGCTGGTGGGATGATTCGACAGCAGCCGCACCATCATGCAATGCATAAAAGCATTCTGGACAACCAAAGATCCCTGATTTGGACCTTTCCCGAAGCAGGAAAGTCGACCCAGGTGGCGATTGGCCACGTTCTTTGGCGGCTTGGCAAAGACCCTAACCGCACATTCGGCATTCTAAGCAACGCAGCGCAGATGGCGGCCAACATAGTCAGCGCCATGAAGTGTGAAGTTCGCGGAACGCCTATTCTCAGGGCCGACGGCTCTTGGGCGCGCATTGAGAGCCTAGTTGAGTGGACCAAGCTTCTAACTCTCGACACCAGAACAATGCGCTACGTCGAGGTCACTGGCCGCTCTGCATACAACTCGAACGAGCGCTGCTTCCGTATCGAGCTGGACAGCGG
>CAZTYU010000041.1:0-5605 GCA_964617535.1 uncultured Bdellovibrionales bacterium
AGCACGCTGCGTTCTTGGGGTGGCCAGACACCTTTCAGATAGCCATGCGATGCGACGACATCCGGCTCGTTGAGGGTAATCCAAAAACGTGTTTCTTGGCCGAAACTTTCTGCGAGCTTGCGCGAGTAGGTAGCAAAATATCTTGGAAAATCAGGTGCCAGGATGCCGCCCTCATCCCTCAGCCAAAGCGGTAGCGTCCAGTGCCAGACGGTGACGAACGGCTCGATGTTTCGTGCTCGGAGCGCTGCGAGCATTTCCTGATAATGCCGGAGCGCTGTCTCATCGAACTTTCCTTGCTCGGGCTCGATGCGGGACCATTCGATCGAGAAGCGATAGCTATTCAGCCCGAGATCTCGGAGGATATCAAAATCCTCAGCGTAGCGGTTCCAGTGATCGCAGGCCGTGCCAGAAAGGTAGTTTTTCGGATCGGTGGCTTCAGCCTGAAATCGCTTCCAATTCGGATTCCACCAGAACGATGCTTCGGATTCGCGCGCGAGTCGGTCGGCATTTTTCTTTTCCCACTCGCTCCAGTCATTGTGCTGGTTGCCCTCGACTTGATGCGAAGCGGTCGCGGCGCCCCAGTAAAAGCCTTTCGGAAACGGCATAGGCGGGTTGTCGTGAATGATTCTTGCTGCTATCATACCACGCTCGCTTCCCCATAATGACGTATACTGAAAGCATGTCAGAAATCGCAGAAAAAGGGACTTTTGTCTTTCCTGATCCGAAGACGACCGTTTTTCCGGCACGGCTCATTCAACGCACCCTCGAGATGATTCCGGGTACGCTCACCTGGGGTACACTCATCGGCATGGTGCTCCTGTCGTTTTTCGCACCGGTCGCCGCCGCTGTGTTCATCATTGTTTTTGATACGTACTGGATCTATCGTGCCATCTACATCTCGATCTTTTCGCTCCAGGCGCAGTGGAATATCGCGGAGGGAAAGCGTATCGATTGGAAAGAGCGTTACGAAGAGTCGCTCCACCCGGCGGAATATGTTGAGAAGCTTCGTGCTCGGATCACAGCGCTCCGGACAGAGATCAAGGCTTCGCATGGATTTGCAGAGTGGCGGAAGCGTCGCGGACTCCGTCAGGCGATTCGTCGGACAAAGCGCATCATCCGCGAAACCGAACGGCTCATACCAAACGAGCGGCTCATCATGGATTGGCGTGAGGTCGTACATGTCGTCCTGTTGCCGACCGCGGGCGAACCGGTCGAGGTGATCGAGCCGGCGATCGAATCGCTCGCTAAGTCGCGTTTCCCACAGGGTCAGATGATCATCCTCCTTGCTACCGAAGAGCGCGAGGACCCGGCAACGCGACTCCCGAAAGTCGAGGCGCTCAAAAAGAAATTTGGCCATATCTTCAAGGACTTTCTCGTGACGACGCATATCGTCGCGGCGGGGGAAATGAAGTGCAAAGCCTCCAATGCGACGTTCGCGGCGAAGGAGCTCATGAAGTATCTCGATGAAAAGGGGATCGACTACAAGCGTGTGGTCTTTTCCAATTTCGACTGTGACTCCGTCATCCATCCGGAGTATTTCCCGGCGCTGACGTATCACTATACGACGAGTCCGAACCGTCTCCAACGCGCGTATCAGCCGCTTCCGATGTACCACAATAACCTCTGGGATACGAACGCACTCGTCCGTGTCGTCGTGACCGGCTCATCGTTCTGGCATCTGTACCAGTCGACGCGGCGCGAGATGGTGACGTTCTCCTCTCACTCCGAACCGTTCGATACGCTCGTGAAAGTCGGTTTCTGGCCGGTGAACATGATCAGCGAGGATTCGGTTATCTATTGGAAATGCCTCGCGTACTTCCATGGCGACTACGAGGTGCAGCCTATCCATCTGCCGGTCTCGCTCGATGCGGTGCTTGCACCGACGTATTGGAAAACGGTCGTGAATCAATACAAGCAGAAACGGCGCTGGGCGTACGGTATCGAGAACTTTCCGGTAACCATGCGTGCAATCTGGCCAGACGCTGTTATCCGGACGCGGACCAAGCTGCGCATCATGTTCGAGATGCTCGAAGGCCACTACTCCTGGGCGACGACATCATTTCTCTTGACCTTCCTCGGGTGGCTCCCACTCTTCCTCGGGGGCGAAGCATTCAAGGAGAGCGTACTGGCGCACAATCTCCCGTTTTTCACCCGGACGCTCATGACGCTCGGCATGGCTGGACTCCTCGTCTCGATCCCTATGTCGCTCCTCACGCTCCCGCCACGGCCGAAGCGCTACCACTGGTCGCGGACGTTCCTTATGTTCTTTCAGTGGTTCCTCGTGCCGATCGTGGCTTTTCTCTCGGCGATACCGGCGATCGACTCTCAGACCCGCATCCTGACCAAACGCTACTTCGGCGAATTCTGGGTGACCGAGAAAATGCGGAAAGCCGAATAGCCTATTCCAAATGAATCCGCTCCTCGAAAGTCTGTAGCGTCTTTTTGAGCAAGGGGTGCTTTACCAGTGTTGGATCGGCTGCGAGAACTAGCGCGGCTTTTTCGCGGGCGATCTGGATCAGCTTTACATTGGAGAGGTGTTCCATCGCGATGTCGGGAAGCCCGGATTGTCTGGTGCCGAGGAAAGCGCCGGGGCCGCGGAGTTTCAAATCGATCTCGGCGAGCTCGAAACCACTCGCGGTTTTCTCCAAGGCTTGGAGCCGGGCGCTCTCGGGACTTTTCCCGTCGCTTGGAAAGAGAAAGCAATAGCTCTGATCGCTCCCTCGCCCGACTCGGCCGCGGAACTGGTGGAGCTGCGACAGGCCAAAGCGTTCGGCGCCCTCGATGAGCATCACGGTGGCGTTCGGGATGTCGATGCCGACCTCGACGACGGCGGTCGAGACGAGGATATCGAGTTTTCGATCCTTGAAGTCCTGCATGATCTGCTCTTTTTCTTTCGCCTTCATCCGTCCATGTAGAAGCCCGATTCGGCGGTGCGTGAACACTTCTTTCTCAAGCCTAGTTGCCTCGGTCGTTGCGGCCTTTACTTCTTCCATTGCCTTGCTCGTCTCAACGAGCGGGAGGATGATAAAGGCTTGGCGCCCTTTTTTTATCTCATCTTCGATGAATCCGTAGACTTTTTTTCGGGCGGCTTCAGATGCGGCGACGCGAGTGATGATCGGTATTCTCGATTTCGGCATCTCACCCAGGATGGAGAGGTCGAGGTTACCGAAAAGGGTGAGGGCAAGCGTCCGCGGAATCGGCGTGGCGGTCATGGTGAGGAAGTGAGGAACAGTCGTGTCTAATCCGTCCTCGCTCGCGAAGGCCTTTTCCTGGAGCGCCGCTCGCTGAGCGACGCCGAATCGGTGCTGCTCATCGACAACAACGAGCGCGAGCGAGTGGAAGCGTACCTTGGTCTCGAGGAGCGCGTGCGTACCGATCACGATATCGGGGATGCCAGCCTGAATTGCTTTTACGAGGGCGCCGCGGCCGATCGGTTTTCCTGAGAGAGAAGAGAGGCTCCCGGTGAGGAGTGCGACATTTTTCCCGAGCGAGGCAAAGACACGTTCGAATGAGGCGGCATGCTGCGTAGCGAGCACCTCAGTCGGAGCGAGCAGGGCGGATTGGTAACCACTCTCGGCGGCTGCGTACATCGCCATCATCGCGACTGCAGTTTTGCCGCTGCCGACATCGCCGTTGAGGAGACGATTCATCGGATGCGTACCGCCAAGATCAGCGACAATCTCCGAGATCGCTTTTTTCTGAGCATCGGTTAATTCAAACCCGAGCGTGGCCAAGAGCGCATCGTGCTGGGCATCGGGGAGGGTTATCGGTCGGGATCGGCCCTGCTCCGCAGCAGCGCGCACAGAGAGGCTCTTGAGCTGGAGGAGAAACATTTCTTCGAACGCGAATCGTTTTTCTGCGAGGAGCACCTGTTTTTCAAGCTTGGGAAAATGGATATAGGCGAGCGCGGTCCGGAGATCGGGGAGGTGAAGGTCAGCAAGGATCGCAGCATCGATCGGGTCGGGGATAGTCTTCAGCTTTTCAAAGAGGGTCGCGATCTGCCAGCGCAGGAATTTCGAGGTGAGCCCAGTGGTTTCCGGATAGACCGGGACGAGGCGTCCGGTATGCGTCGCAGATCGTTCGGCTCGTTCGAACGCTGGGGACTGCATCACGAGTCCGTCACGATCACGGACGACCTTTCCCGAGAGACGGACGGATTGACCCTCTTTCAAAACGGTCTGGACGAAACGCTGATTGAACCAGATGGCACGGAGCGTCCCGGTCCGGTCCTCGACGACCGCTTCAGTGAGGAGGAGCTTTCGTTTCCAGGTCTTGCTGGCAGAGAGTTTCGTGACGATGCCTTCGACCGTCACCTTGGTATCGGGCGCGAGATCGGCGATGTTTGTCGTGACTGAGTAGTCTTCGTAGCGATTGGGAAAATGATAGAAGAGATCGCGGACGGTTTCAATGCCGAGCCGCTTCAGTCCATACCAATGCGCTTTTTTGATCGTCGGAAAAGTGTCGAGTCGCGTCGTAAAATCGAGCATAGCCAGGGAAAATCAGTGGCTCTAGTATAGCGCGGATAGAAAAAAAGGACCCCCGGAACGCAGTGCGGTCCAGGGGCGGGAAGACTCGGTTGTACGGCCGAGCAGGGCGAAAAGAAATGCGGGTTTGGCTTAGGCGCTGGCGCCTTGCTTGACGAAGCGGCCGCCTTGACGGAAGCGGCCAGCCTTCGGGTCGTAGACGGGTGCGGCGGTCTCCACAGCGGCCGGGGTGGGCGCGCTGTCTTGCGTCGGCTGAGCGATCTCGATACCGAGTTCCGTGAGGAACCGGTCGAAGAGGGCCCTGGTGGGGACCTCCGTCATGCTCCGCTGGCGGATCGCCATCTTGCACTCACCCGATGCGGGGTGGGCGCGGAATTCCAGGAAGAAGCGGGGTTTCAATTCCCCACCGGGGATCTCCTTGTTGAAGGTGTTGGTCTTGGCGTTGAGCCGCGCCTGATCTTCGCTGCTGACGTCGCCTTCGAAGGTGACGGTGCTGAGGACCAGGTTGCGGGATTCGAAGGGAGTGACCCCTTTGACGTTCGGAAGTGTCATCTTTCTTGCCCTCTTGATTGGAGCATTTCCTTTCGCCGTGTAGTTTTTAAATAACCTCCATAGCGTACCGAAACCGGCAGGTTTTGTCAATATAAAAAAAGATGACCTGCGGCGCGAAGTTTCGCGAGCAGGTCGGAGGTGTGGAGTGTTTGCCCGGATAGTGGGTCTTATTGGCGGAGCCGGGCGGGCGGGGCGATCAGCATCCCATCCTGGATGAAGGGCAGATCGCCGTCGGGCGACTCGAAGCCGAAGTAGCGGGCAGTCGCCGCGAACAGGGCGTCGTCGCTCACGCTCGCGACCGGGTCGAGGCGGACGTTGTCGCCGTTGAAGGTCGGCTGGAATGCCGGCAGTCCCTGGTTCAGGACGAGCTCCCCGAGGTTGACGAGGATGATGCCGTGATCGGGCTGCCGAAGCGGCCGCTCGAAAGCGAGATGGAGCGCCAGTTTCCCGGGCCCCCGGTGCTCGAGTGCGGCTTGCCGCACGGGAGGAAGTTGAGAGACCATGGGAGAACTCCTTTCGAAGTGTGGTGGGTGCACGTTGTTAACGAGCGACATAACTATAGACAAAAA
>CAZTYU010000042.1:0-5586 GCA_964617535.1 uncultured Bdellovibrionales bacterium
CTCCCGCGTTGACAGCCCCAGTTTAGCGCCGTACAATTGGCCTACTCTATGCTCACTCCCGCCTTCGGTGAAAAGCTGTCATTTCATGCGCGGCACGCCCTGAAAGAGGCCCGTGATATCGCCCGTTATACGCGGACCGAGGAAATTGAGCCGCGTCATCTCCTCCTCGCACTCTCGCTCGAATCCGGCAGCCTTGGCGGCATCCTGCTCGAAAACATCGGCTTCAAGAAAGATGCCGTAGGCAAGCTTTGTTTGAAAAAGTCGCCGGCCAACAAACGGACGGCCAGCTCGGACTATTCCCCCGCCATGTCCCCGGCAGTCCAGACAATCCTGAAACGCGCCTATGTCCTTGCCAAGGAGCATGGATACCCTTATGTCGGGACCGAGCATTTGGTTGCTGCCCTCCTCGAATCAGACGATGAGTCGCTCCTCAACGTTATCGAAACGCTCGAAGTCAGCGAAGAAAAAGTCCGCACCGCGCTTGAAACACATCTCCGGTTCGAGCATTTCCCCGAGCTCGCCAAGATGTTCGACCTCCCCGACTTTCCGCTTTCGCAGGGACCACATCGGGAACGCGAAACCGCGAATAACACTTCCTTTCTCGATCAGTACGCGATCGACCTCGCCGAAGCCGCGGGCGAAGGATTCCGTTTCGTCGGCCGCGATCGCGAAATCGATCGGCTCACGCATATCCTCGGCCGAAAAGAAAAGAACAATGCTATCCTCGTCGGTGATCCAGGCGTCGGCAAAACGGCGCTCGTCACGGCGCTGGCGCTCCGGATGAAGTCCGGGCTCGCCGGGCCGGTACTCTCGGGAAAGCGCATCTACTCCCTCGACCTCGCGCTGCTCGTCGCTGGCACCAGCTTCCGCGGCGAATTCGAAAACCGCGTAAAAGAACTCCTCCATGAGGTACGGCACCGGCCGGACGCACTCCTCTTTATCGACGAAATCCACACCCTCATCGGCACTGGCAACACCCAGGGCGGCCTCGACGCTGCCAATATCCTGAAGCCAGCCCTCGCTCGCGGGGAAATTCAGGTCATCGGCGCTACGACGTTTTCCGAATACAAACGCCATTTCGAAAAGGATGCTGCGCTCGAACGACGCTTCCAGCCGCTCCAGCTCGCCGAGCCGACCGCCGAAGAAGCCCTCCGGATTCTCGAGCATGCCCGAGAGTCGTACGAAGAATTTCATGCGCTTTCCATCGACCCGGAAGCGATCCAGGCAGCAGTCGATCTCTCAGTCCGCTATATCCCCGATCGCTTTCTCCCCGACAAAGCCCTCGACCTCCTCGACGAGGCCGCGTCGCTTGTCCGCCACCGCCGCGCCGGAACCGAGAAGAACAATTTTTCTACACTCCTCTCACTCGAACGAGAGCTGGCCGAGGCGGAAAACCGGAAAGAAGATCTCATCGCTGAGGGCGCCTATGATGAGGCCGAATCAGTAAAACGCTCGGTCTCGCTCATCGAGTCAAGACTGCAGGAACTCGCTCAGCACGCAGCAAACACTCCAAAGTCGAAGAAAGTGGTCGTGAAGCCAGCCGATATCCTCGAAATCGTCTCGCGCACGACCGGCATACCGTTTGCCCGGCTGTCCGAGGACACGCCATCGGGTCGCCTCGAACGCGTGAAACGGTCGCTCGGAACAAAGATCATCGGTCAGGATGAAGCAAAATCCAAAGTACTGACAACGCTCGCGCGGTCCATCTCCGGTGTGAATGATCCAAACCGGCCGCTCGGTTCTTTCCTCTTTCTGGGCCCTACCGGAGTCGGAAAAACACACCTCGCCAAAGTACTCGCTGAAGAATTCTTCGGCGATGAGAAGGCGCTCATCCGGCTTGATATGAGCGAATTCATGGAGCGCCATTCGGTCGCCCAGATTATTGGCGCGCCAGCTGGCTATGTCGGCTACGGCGATGGCGGCAAGCTGACCGAAGCGATCCGTCGCCGGCCATATGCCGTCGTCCTTTTTGACGAGATCGAAAAGGCGCACCCCGATGTTTTTAACATCCTCCTCCAGATCCTCGACGAGGGTATGCTAACCGATGCCGAAGGACGGCGCGTTTCATTCAAGAATACCCTGATCATCCTGACGTCGAATATCGGTACGGCGAGCTTCACCGAGTCAGCCAAGGTCGGTTTCGCCGAAGCCGTCCCGGGGCGAGTGCTCCGCGCCGAGTTCGACGCTATACGCCGCGAAGTGCTCGAGGAGCTCAAGAAAGAAATGCGTCCCGAACTCCTCGGCCGCCTCGACCAGATAATCGTCTTTGGCGCACTTGATCAAGACGCGATCCGATCCATCGCCGCACTCGAACTGCACCGGTTACAAAAACGCCTCTCGGCTCAAGGCATCACGCTCGCCGTCCCGGAAACGGTATCGAAATGGATCGCCGACAAAAGCTTCGCGCCCGAACAGGGAGCCCGGCTCGTCAGAAAGAACGTCCAAGAATATGTCGAATCCGTCCTCGCCGACAAGATGCTCGGGAAACGCCTCCCAAAACGGCTGGCGCTCTCGATCCAGCGCGACTCTGTCCTCGCTCGGTAGGGTGCTTGCTGATATCTTCTTCCCACTCCGCTGCTTCGGCTGCGAACGTGAAGGCGCGCTCGCCTGCACTGACTGCCTCACGACCGTCCCAGAAAATGAATACCAAGAATGTCCTGTCTGCCGACGCCCCTATCAGAAAAATGGTGCGACCTGCCGTGACTGTCGAAAATCAACCGCGCTCGACGGACTTTTCATCGCTCGGCCGTATCGTCACCGCCTCGTTCAAAAACTCATCTTTGCGCTGAAGTACCGGTTCATCAAGTCGGCTGCCGATCCGCTGGCCGCACTCCTGGCTGAAAGCGTGGCACATCATCCGCTCGCGCTTCCCGACCTCGTCATCCCTGTTCCGCTTCATCCGAGACGCCAGCGTTTCCGCGGTTTCAATCAGGCCGAGATGCTCGCCGAAAAACTCATGGCACGGCTCCTCCCCGGATCGCCGGTACCCGTTCGGTCTGACCTCCTCCGACGTACCCGTTTCACTAAACCGCAGATGAAGACCGACTCGAAACCGGAACGGCTCGCCAATCTCTCCCATGCCTTCGCTGCTCCGCTCGAGGTCACCGGACCGCTCGTCGGAAAATCCGTCTGGCTCATCGATGACGTCGCCACCACTGGAACGACACTGGACGAATGTGCCCGCACCTTGAAATCAGCCGGCGCCAAAACCGTCTGGGGCATCGTCGTCGGCCGCTAGCAGATCCCTCGGTTACAGATGCTCTGCGTACTGTTTGAAATTGTCCAATATCGACTGCCAGCCTGATTCTTGAAGCGCCCGCGAATTCATATCCTCGGGCTCAAACATCTCGATCACTCGCGTCCCCTCATCGGTGGGGACGAAACGCACGCTTACCTGGCGGCCTCCCTCGATCACGTATTCGAGGAGGGCATGATGGTCGACTGCCGTATACGTGCCATTGAAATCAAACGATGAAGAACCGTCCTTTGCTCTCATGATGGCGGAAAAATGCCCGCCGACCCGGAGATCATTCTCGGCCTTTGGACACTCCCAGTCATCCGAGGCATGATTCCACGCTTGGATATGCTCCGGACCGGTCCACAGTCTCCAGACCGTCCCGATATCCCTCGCGATGGTTGTTTCGACCGTGATCGGATCTTTCATACGTATTTTTATTTTTTATCTTGACTGTTTACTTTTTCCAACGGGGTGCGAAACGGATCATCCAGGCATAGAACATCGCGAGATATTTGTTCATCCCGCGTGCCAGCATGCCCTCATAGGCGGCGTTCTGGAATTCCTGGAGGTCCGAGCCCTCATAGCACAGCTTCCCGTCTCAGAAACACAGGCTGCAGTAGCGGTCACTCTCTCGCACGCCTGGATCTTTTTCAAACGGCATGAGGCAACTCTCGCATGCTGGACTGTCTTTGAAAATAGGCATATTGATTATTTTTTCTCCGCACAATTGAACATCCACTGTATGCCGAACTTGTCGGTACAGGAGCCGAAATAATCCCCCCAAAACATATCGGTGAGGGGCATTCCAATCGTACCGCCATCGGAAAGGGCTGCAAAAAGCCGTTCGGTCTCGACCCGCGTATCCGGTTCCAGATTGATAAATACGTTATTCCCCGACTTCACGGAAAAACCCATCGACTCAGGCGCATCCGTCCCCATGAGCACGTGTCCGCCAAGGATCGGCAGCGCCACATGCATGACGAGGCTCTTATCCGCCTCAGCCATCGGTGGCTGGCCATCCTGCGGCGGCACTTCGCCCATACGGCGCATCCCGCCGTCGAATTCTCCGCCGAAAACGGACTTGTAAAAATTGAATGCTACCTCAGTTTCTCGAGAGAAATTCAGATAGGTACTGACACGTGCCATAAGAAAGGACAACGCTTATTTTCTTACTATACACTACGGCTTAGCATCCAGGTAAAAAATACCGCATACTCACTAATTCAGTAGTTTCCTAATATTTTCGATTAAGGGTCTAAACTTGGCACTTTTCTCCACCCTCAGTAATTGTTCCTCAATTTTAACTACGTACTCACTTTCCACCTTTATCCTACTAACTATTTCATGCAGCTTTTCCAACCGATTAGTAATACGCCAGTCACTTGCCTTATCGTCAATCTCGTCTGTCAAGAGTTCAATTGTATTTATAAGCTCCCCCATCTTCCCTTCACTACCATATCTAAAAACATTCAATTCTTTAATCTCGCGACTGAGGGTTTTGATATCAGACTTCGACCTGCTGAGCAACTCATTAATCGAGACAATTTGTGTAGACAAGTCTTGTCTTAGTCTATTCATCTCAGATATCAACGCTTTCTCAGTGGCGTTTATCCTATTCTCGGTCTCTGAGGTTAAAGCAGACTTAAGTTTTAAGTCTTTATTTTCTGCTACAACTTCCATCCTTTCAGAAAGCACCTTTTCAGATGTTGCAATTCTATTTTCTGTTTCTAGCAAGAGCTTTTCACTCTCTTGTCGTAAAGTATCGGAAAGACTCTTGGACTGTTGTTTTTCGAAACCAATCAGCTGATTTTTAGATCTTTCCTCTGATGCCGGAATAAGTGCTTGAAGCTCTTTTTTGAAAGCCTCTAGATTACTCTCTTGTTTTTCCAGCGTGTCTTTGAGTGGCTTGAAATTAAAAAGGTAAAAAGCCCCACCAAAAACAACTAGTACGGTGACTGCTACAGCAAGATATTCTGCATTAATCTGGGCTAAATCACTAGACAGATTAATCAAGTCAGTAGCACTAATTGTTTTTTCCATACATGCTAGTTCTTCCATTGATAGAAGTATTGTGTTTGCTGGGAAAGCAAATACTACTCTAGCCATCGCATTTAGGCAAGTTGCCTCTGGACAGACTATGTCAGGATCTATTTGAAACCCACGGACTTAGATTTTTCCGGGGCTTTTTGAGTCAATTTACGGCATCAAAAGTAGAAACCTTTGGCTCCACACTTCTAGAAAGCACTGAGGATAGCGGCCGCGATCATGAGCGCGACGAGCGAGCCACCGGCCATGATCGCTGTTTTTTTCAGCATCCACTGTTTCGGTGTCCCACCGAACATGACCGC
>CAZTYU010000043.1:0-5558 GCA_964617535.1 uncultured Bdellovibrionales bacterium
GCAAATTTATTTTCATAATGCTATACTACCTATACCCTAGGTAGTAGGTTTAGTATATCACAAAAAATATGAGTAACGACAACAAGTTATCAACAAAAAAGGCAAAGTCACTCAAACTTGCGAAGCAAGCACGCGGGACTTTGGAAAAAGTGATTGCGATGATTGAGGAAGACAAATATTGTCCCGAAATCATTCAGCAGACGGACAGCGTGGTCGGGCTTTTGAAAACCGTTAAAAAAGAACTCCTTGCGGGGCACCTCGACACATGCGCGTTTGAGCGTATGAAAGAAAATAAGGACAGTGCTATTAAGGAACTCCTTAAAATCTACAATCTTTCAAATTAATTTATGAGTACACATATTTACAAAGTAAAAGGGATGCATTGCGCTTCGTGCTCGTCGGTCATCGAGAAGACATTTAAAAAGGTTGAGGGCGTACATTCAGCAGAGGTGAATTACGGCACAGAAAAAGCCAAAGTTTCTTTTGATCCAACAAAGACAAACCCCCACGATCTTTCCAAGCAGATAGAACCGCTCGGATACTCTTTAGAGATTCCTGCAACTGCAGAAGAAATGGGTATGTCAGCAGAAGAACATGCCTCTCATCTAGGGCTTAATCAATCGAAAAAAGAAAAATTGGCGGAAGTCGCTGATATGCGGACAAAAGTACTCTCGGCTATACCACTTGCTATTATCGCCGCTTTTATCATGGGTTGGGACATTCTCGTGAAGTACGAGATCGTGGCGAAAATGAACGTAACGACGATGGAATTTTTTCATCATCTCCTTCCTCTGCTCGCGACCTACATTCTTTTTGTAGTCGGCAAGCCCTACCTACTCGGCTTTTATAGATTCCTTCGCTACGGCAAAGCGAACATGGACACGCTGATCGGTATCGGAACCGTTGCGGCTTTTCTATACAGTTTTGCGGTCACCGCTTTTGAGGGAGTATTACGACCTTTTATAAATGTTGAATATCAATACTACGACGTGACGATTGTGGTCATTGCGTTTATCGCTCTCGGAAAATATTTAGAGGCACGATCAAAAATAAAGACAGGTGATGCGATTGAAAAGCTACTCAATCTCCAAGCCAAAACCGCGCTTGTGATTCGTGATGGCAAGGAAATCGAGATCTCAGTAAACGATGTTAAGCATGGGGACTTGGTCATTATCAAGCCAGGCGCAAAGATTCCAGTAGACGGTGTGATAACTGAAGGTGGCTCCTTTATCGACGAGTCTATGGTCACTGGCGAGCCAATGCCAGCGCAAAAAAAGATCGGCGACTCTGTGGTAGCCGGAACGATCAATACCAGCGGTTCGTTTACTTTCAAAGCAACGAAAGTTGGATCAGAGACTTTGCTCGCCCAGATTATCAAAATGGTCGAAGATGCTCAAGGAAGTAAAGCTCCTATTCAAGCATTGGCAGATAAAATTTCCGCAGTATTTGTGCCTATCGTTCTCGTCATCGCGTTTCTTGCGCTTGACGCGTGGCTTATATTCGGATCGCAATATTTAGGCTTCTCACAAGCTCTCTCATTCGGTTTGGTCTCTTTTGTAGGCATTCTAGTTATTGCATGTCCGTGCGCCCTTGGATTGGCCACACCGACTGCTATTATCGTTGGTGTGGGTAAGGGTGCCAAAGAAGGTATACTCATCAAAGATGCGGCAACTCTTGAGAAACTTCACAAGGTCGATACCGTGGTGGTTGATAAGACGGGAACGATTACCAAAGGTAAGCCGACTCTGGTAAATATTGAGAATCTCTCTGATCTAAGTGAGAACGAACTTGTATCAGTCATTGCTTCGCTCGAAAAAAAATCCGAGCACCCGATAGCGCACGCTATCGTGAGCTATACTCAAGAAAAAGATATTCCTCTTTTAGAGACTTCAGAATTTGAAGGCCTACAAGGCAAAGGTTTAAAGGGCAGAATCAAAGATGTCGAATATTTTGTCGGCAACGCAAAACTTGTAAGCGACCTCAAACTTTCTTTTGATGTTGGCAAACTCCACGAGTTTACTTCTCAAGGTAAAACGCCCGTCATTCTCGCCACAAAAGAAAAAGTGCTTGGTTTTGTGATGGTGGCCGACGAAATAAAGCAGGAATCCAAGCAAGCTGTTGCCGATCTGCACAAGCTTGGAATCAAAGTGGTCATGCTTACTGGTGACGATGAGAGGGCCGCAAAATACATCGCCTCTTTGGTCGGTATTGATGATGTGGTTGCTCATGTCTTGCCTCAAGACAAGCTTGAAAAGATACAAACGATCCAACGCACTGGCCGAGTAGTGGCCATGGCTGGTGACGGAGTGAATGACGCCCCGGCACTCGCCCAGGCGGACGTAGGTATCGCCATGGGAACTGGTACGGATGTGGCTATTGAGTCGGCCGGTATCACGCTTCTTGGTGGCGATATTTCAAAGCTGGTGAAGGCTATCAAGCTTTCCAAGATCACCATGCGAGGCATTAAGCAAAATCTGTTTTGGGCGTTTATTTATAACATAGTAGGTATACCACTTGCAGCAGGAGTCTTTTATCCGATTTTCGGATGGCTCCTGAATCCGGTCTTTGCCGGATTCGCCATGGCGATGTCGTCAGTGTCAGTGGTGTCGAACTCACTCCGAGTTAAAGCTAAAAAATTATGAACAATTTCATAAAAAAAATCTTAATCATTGCGTTGCTGGTTTCGCCAATACTTATAGGTACGGTTATGTTTAATGTTAATTCAGACAAAAATAGTGAATCAAGCGAAAAAGTGTACATTGCGCTTGAAGAAGAAGGTCGTGTGGCAGTGGTTGATACTGACAGCAGAAAACTTGTTCGCACCATAAATTTATCTGACGAACAAAATGGAAAATTTGTCAGTTATGAAGCTCACAATGTGCAAGTGTCTCCCGATGGATCGAAAGTGCTTGTTACGGCAAATGTAAATCGTGGCGGTATGGGAGGCAACAATGAAAATAATGAGGATGTTTCCGACGGACTGCAAGATAAGCTTATTATCATAGATCCGATTACAGACACTATTGTGGACTCGGTACAACTTGGTATTGATTTGCACCTGGCTCATGTTGTTGCGGATAAGGCTGGGGATACGGCATATGTGAATGCGCAAGAAACAGGTGAGGTATTTGTTGTAGATATCAACAAGAAAACACTTATCTCTAAGTTTGATCTGGGAGAAGGGACCGGACCGCACGGTCTAAGGCTCGCACCTGATGACACCAAACTATTCATCGCTCTTGTTGATGGTCAAGCAATCGCTTCCGTTGACCTTACAACAAAGGTAATCTCGAAGTATCCGCTCAATGGAAAAGCTGTTCAGACAGCGGTTACAGCCAGCGGTGAGTATGTATTTGCCTCAGTGTACGATACGAAAAAAGTAGCGTGGGTCAATGTTCAAAACGGCGGACAGGGCTATATTGATTTACCCGAAGACGCACAAGGACCCATCCAGCTCTATGCAACACCCGATTCTAAATATCTTTATGTAGTAAATCAGGGCCATTACTTCGGACAGCCTGTCGCACGGTCGGTTCATAGGATTGATATCGAAAAAAAGATGGTTGATAACACTATTGTAGTCGGAGACGCACCACACGGGATTGTGGTCGATAAGTCCGGAGATTTTGCGTATGTAACGAATTTGCTTAGTGACGACCTTTCAATTGTGGATACATCAACCAACAAGGAGGTCGCTCGTTTAAAGGTCGGCAAAATGCCAAATGGAATTAGTATATGGAATAAAACACTGGGAGGAACCCCGTAAAATATAGAATATTATGGATACAAAAACTTACACATTTCATGTTTCCGGCACTCACTGCCCGTCCTGCAAAATATTTATAGAGGACACCCTAAACGAGCAGATCGGGATCAGTCGTACTAATGTCGATTTGAAGCACGAAACCGTCTCAATCGACACCGCCCTCGACGAGAATCAGCACAAACTCGCGGAGATCTTAACTGAAAAGATTAAGCACAACGGCTATTCTCTTTCGATTGAGAAGCAAACCAAAGAGAAAAAAGATACCGGGGTGATTTGGCAGGCGTTGCCGATTGGCCTCGCATTTCTCGCCCTATTCTTTATTGTTCAAAAGTCAGGAATTCTAAACTTTGGACTAGGCGGAACGGTGACACCGGTAACCAGCTTCATCATCGGCCTCGTCGCCTCGGTATCGAGTTGTCTCGCTGTTGTCGGAGGCTTAGTGCTCTCGCTTTCAGCAACTATGTCTCAGGACAAGATAAGCGATGTAAAGCCGGTGATGCTTTTCCACGGAGGGCGATTAGTGAGCTTTGCGGTGCTCGGTGGGATGCTCGGTACCATTGGAAGCGCGATCGGCATAAGTTTTACCCTCACGGCGATACTTGGAATCCTTGCATCCGTCGTGATGATCGTGCTCGGGCTTAATCTCGTAGGTTTGTTTAAGAAAAACGTGATTGCTTTGCCATCTGGTGTATTTAGCTTTTTCCGTAAGGTAGAACACAAAACCATCGCTCCATTTCTTGTCGGTGTCGGGACTTTCTTCTTGCCTTGTGGCTTCACTCAGGCGATGCAGGTTGCGGCTCTATCAAGCGGTTCATTCTTGTCGGGCCTACTCATTATGACCGCATTCGCGCTCGGTACGCTTCCAATGCTCGCACTTCTATCTTTCGGCTCTGCTTCGATTGCTCAATCAAAATATGCTCCGCTCTTTTTCAAATCTGCGGGAGTGGTTGTTATCGGTCTTGGAATTTTTGCGCTTCTCGCTGGGCTTGCGGGGCTTGGTATTATCAACCCGTTATTTAATGTATAATTTTACTAGTTAATCTCTATGCAAAAGAACACAATCATTTCCATTATCATCAGCATCGTTATCATTGGTGGAACGCTGTATTTTGTGTCTGAAAAACCTACTTCTTCCGAAAATGGTGCTGTCTCGCAATCTCAAAATGTTGAAGTAAAAGACGGTGTGCAATATGTCACCGTGGATGCGAAGGGTGGGTACTCGCCACGCCAATCGATTATACAACCGAACCTACCCACAAAACTTATTGTAAAGACAAACGGCACATACGATTGCTCTGCATCACTCGTTATCCGCTCGACAGGTTTTCAAAAAATATTACAACCATCTGGCGAAGAAGTGATTGACCTTGGCACTCCAAAATCTGGCGAAAAAATACAGGGTGTGTGCGGAATGGGAATGTACAATTTTCAAATTAAATCGAATTAGTTTTCAAGGGAGCCACCTGCGCAAGGGAGCCACCTGCGTCAGCAGGTGGTTTTCTGTGCGCGCACTGGGTGGGTGGGGCAAGCACATAGAGATTTGTTTGTGCTTTAGCACAAACTTCTTTTTAGAGTTACCACCTACTCCAACGAAGCCACCGAGCGAACACGCACAATGCCGAAGCAGCCAGCGCGAGCGAATGCGAGCGGGCTATGCGTAGGCACTTGTGCGTGGTTCGCGGAGTACCGAGTTACCACCGAACGCGGATAGGAGGTGCGCCTCGGTCGCCGTGAAGGCAGAGAAAAGAGCATATCAAAAGTGATAAAATAGAGATGCTCTTTTCGGAGACTG
>CAZTYU010000044.1:0-5449 GCA_964617535.1 uncultured Bdellovibrionales bacterium
ATGATTGATGGGATCGCTGGGGTCTAACGCAAGTTTCAGCGTGGGATCGAAGTTTTCCCATTGAACATCAAACACTTCCGACCATTCTTCCTGGCTCGAACTGGCGTTGATGGAAAAATTTTCCAAGACGCGATTTTCCAAAGCGCGGGGGATCGGCCCGTTGAAGCCTGCAACGGAATGTGGGAGGCAGGCCGATGCGGTGAAGAGGGTCGCCAGAAGGAGACCCATAACAAGAACTGCTCTTTGAGCGGCATGCATCACAGAACAGCTTTTAGCGGCTAAAGAAAGGGAAGTCAGCTACGAAAGCGGCGTTTCCTCGTCCACCCGGACATGTGCGCCACGCGCCTTCATCTCCGCCAGGAGCGCGGCCCGTTCGTGGCGCTGCTCCCCGGATAATTCTGCGGCGAGAGTTTCGGTTTCGCCATGCGGGAGGCAGGCCGGATGCGTCTGGCTGTGGACAAGCTTCAACTTCTGGATGGACACATGGGTGTAAACTTCGGTGGTGGAGAGATTGGCATGCCCCAGCATGGCCTGGATGTGGCGAATGTCGGCACCGTTCTCCAGCATGAGCGTGGCGCAGGTGTGGCGGAAGATGTGACAGGAACCGTTTTTTCCAATCTGCGCGGCGCGAACGTAACGCGCCATGCTCGAACTGATGTTGTGGGTGGTGATGGACTCGCCCCAATGGGTGAGGAAAAGCGCCGTCTCACGCGGGTTGCGCACGAGCGAAGGCCGCACCTCATCAAGATATTTTTCGATCCACGCCAAGGCCCTCTCACCAATGGGTACCACCCGATCCTTTTTGCCCTTGCCCTCGCGGATCAGGAGCGTGCCGCGTTCCCGGTCAACGTCGCCCACCGCCAGGGCGACGAGTTCCATCCGGCGGATGCCGGTCGAGTAAAACGTCTCCAAAATGACGCGGTCACGCAGTCCCAACGGATGGGCAACGTCGGGTTGCATCAAAACCGCCTCGGCTTCGCGCGACGAGAGCACGTCCCGGGGCAGCCGATGGTTGAAGCGCGGCATCTCCAGTTCGCTTGCCGGATTGTAGAGGATGTGGTTTTGGCGAGCGAGCCACTTGAAGAACATTTTGACGGGCACCACGCGCATGTATTGCGTTCGCGAGTGAAGCGGGTTGCCGTCGGGCTTGCGCTTGTGCGCGAGCCACTGCTGATAACGCTCCAGGATGGGCTTGGTGATCTCCTCGGGCTGCGCAAGCCCACGCTCCCCGCACCACGTGATGAAGTAGCCCAGGCAGACACGCCGAGCCTCGATTGTGCGTTCGCTGTAGCTTTTCACGCGCATCGACTCCAAAAACTCCTCGGCGCGCGCGGTGAGACCCCGCGCAAGCAAGGGATTGCCCGCCACGCTCGGAGGCGAACGATGGCCGCGCCGCGCCATTAACGCGCCCCTTTCAAAGACAGGCTATGACTACGACGACCATTCACAAAAACTTCCGCCTCTTGCGCGTTTTCGCCATTTTCATGGAGTTTGCCGCCGTTTTCATCCCCACTCTCAGAGGGGGACAGGGAGGAAGTTTTTCCGTTTTGAGGGGGCTGACCACCCTCTGACCGGCCCCTGACCACGGCCTGACCGGGGGCTGACCAGTGCCCGTTTTGCCCTGACCGGCCGCCGTCGTAACGCAGCTTCTCCACGTCGATCAGTCCCATGACGAACCGTCCGCCGTCCCCGCCCTCGCCCGCGTAAAGCATCTCATAAACATATCCCTGGCCGCGCCGGGAGCGATGAACGAGCAGATATTCCATTTCCTCCAGGCGATGCAGATGCACTTTCAACGCCGTGTCGCTCCAGCCGGTAAACTCCCGCACGTCGCGGCGGCTGAAGCGGTAATCCGCGCGGGCAATTTTCAACCGTCGGCAGTTCTGTGCGGCCATTTCCTCGACGAGGAGCAGAAGCCGCCGCGTCTGCGGCGGCAACTCATCCAGCGATCTTCCAAGCGCTTCCCCCGCCAGCCGATTGGCAACCGCAAGATCGTCGAGCGTGACCTCGATGTAATCAAACCGATTGGCATCCTTCTTCACGGGACGCTGGCACTGGTGCAGGAAAGCGATGGCGTCAATGAGCGTGAGATATTTTTCATGGTCGCGCCGCGTGCGGGTCCGGTCATTCATGAAAGTCAGTTGCCGCGCGTAAGGATTGACCACGCGAAGCGGACGAAGAAGCCGCTGCGCGTTGCGATGAACGCGGAGAACATCGCTTTTTTCCTGCTTGCGCCGCACCCCCTCCAGCGTGCGGGCCTCGCGCTGCAACTCGTGGATGGCCCGGGTCTGCTCGCGGGATTCATCCACGGTCAGGACGATGCAACGGTTCAAAAGTTCCTCGTCAATGTCGATGGCCGTTGTCGTGAGGAAGATCATCACCGGCCCTTCAACATGGTATTCCTGCGTCACCATGCGCCCGCTGTTCGGGTCCTTGCCCGTCGAGGCAATGGTGAGTTCTCCTTCCGATTGCAAGAGCTTGAGCGCATAGGAAGCCTTCTCCGCGCCCTCTTCCTCAACGATGGCCAGCACCTTGTGCTTCAAATCGGCGTCGCCCAGGTAATAAAGCGATTGTCCCGTCATCGCCGAGTATTTGATGCGCTCCTCCTCCGGCACAAAGGCAAGGATTGCATCCATCAGCCGCGATTTTCCCGCCGCGCTCGTGCTCTGCACAATGATGGCAAGCGGCTCGTCCATCTTGCGGCTGATGGCGGCCAGATACCCCACAAGCTTGTTGGTCCTCTCGCCCACGATCCCACACCGCTCGTAATCCTCAAGGATGCGCTCCAATAATTTCGGATCATGAAGGAGCGCCGCAGCTTCCTCGCGTTCCTCCGGGGTGAACAACACCTTTTTTTCGACGGGCGTCAGGGTTTGCTTGATGATTCTTTCCTGCAACATTTCAGCCGAAAGCAAGACCTGGCCAAGATCGCGCTTGAGCGTCTCGACCGCAATTCGGGTCTCCGCCTGGGCCTGCAAAACAAAGTTCTGACGATGCTTGGCATTGCACAGGTCCAGCGTGTCCATGAAAAAAAGACCGCCGGCCGATTCATCCACTTTCACTCGTAATTGAACTTTCAAAATCTCGTAGGAAAGATTTTTGGACACCCCGCGCAAACGCCAGTCGCGCGCCCCCCATCGCATCGTGTGTGTGTCGGTCTCCCAATCCGACTCCGTCTCGCATGGCGGGACTACGTCGGACAAGTCGCTTTCATTTTCTGACTTTTTTTCTTTAGACGCTTCCGGTTCCGGTTCAGCAGCTAAAGAAGAGAGAGCGGCTTTTTTAATAAGAGGAGTTTCAGGAAAAGACCGCTTAAAAAGGATTTCCGAGCGTTCCAGCATCAACGCCAACGCCGCCTGCGGCTGCCCGCTCTCGCAAGCCAATTCGTTCACGTCCCGATCCGGCGGAGGCTTGGCCCGCAACACCGTCATGCCCATCTCCGCCAAACGGGGAGCGTAACGCGTCGCCGCCTCGTTGCCCGCCGCGTCGTTGTCAAAACAGAGGATGATCCGCTCCGGTTTGATCTTCGCCAGCCATGCCCAAAGCTCATCGGTAAAGTTGTTCGTCCCGTAAATCGTCGTCACGTTGCGAAAGCCCGCACACCACAGCGTCAAGGCGTCGAGGATCGCCTCGCAAAGCAGGATCTCCTTCTGATGAACCAGGCTCTGACCGTTCCACACGCCGCCAAGCGGTTTTTCAAGGTAAAGATGCGAAGGCGTCCCCTCCCTCAAATCATCCCGGACTTTTCGCCCGTACATCTGCGCCACGTTGCCGTTGCCGTCCAGCAACGGAAAGACCACCGACCCGTTGAGATGCTCGTGGCCGCTCGCCCGCAGAACGCCCAGCCGCTGAAGCCGCTCCTTGAGCTTGCGGCCTTCGGCGGTCCCCGACGGCACGCGATAGCCCAGCGTCCGGTTGGCGTAGCCAATCTGAAAAAGTTTCACCGCCTCAGGATGAAAACAACACCGCCGCTGCAAGTACTGCATCGCCTTCGCATCGTTGCAAAAGGTCTGGTGGTAAAAACCGCAGACATGCCGCATCAACTCGTGATCGGCCATCTCCGTTGCCGGATCAACCAGCGCCGCGTGCTCCGTCCCCAGCCGCGTCCTCACCCGCGCGGGCGCGGGCGCAACCCCCGCAAGCGTCTGGAGTTTCTCGACGGCATGACGAAAACTCACCTTCTCCCGCTTCATCACAAGTTGGATGTTGTCCCCGCCACAGCCGCACGCCCCAAGACAGTTCCAGAGGTTCTTCGCGGGCGTGACGATAAAGGAAGGCGTCCGGTCGTCGTGGAACGGACACCGCCCGATCAAATCCTTCCCATGCGGCTTCAACTCAATGCCGTAACGCGCGCAAAGATCGGCCAGCGAGACGGCCGCCTTGATCCGCTCCAGTTCGCTTTCAGGTATGCGGCTTGTTCTAAGCGAAGTCGAAGAGATCATTTCAAAAACCTCCCAAGCTCTTCCGCCGCCCGATCAAAACTCATGCCCTCGTGTTCCATCACCAGTTCAAGGTTGCCGCCCACCCGCTTGCAGCCCACGCACGACCAGCGGTTTTCCCTGGGGAAAACGACGAAGCCCTCAGCCTTCCCACACAGCGGACAGGAACCCATCAACGCCCCCATGCAGGGAACAAGTTCCACGCCGTAACGCTCGCACAGGCTCGCAACCGACACCGCCTCCCGAATGCGTTCCGCGTTCACGTCAAAAAATGAGGCGAGTTTCATCGTCCCTCCTTCAAAAACCCGTCCAGAAGCGCACGCACCTGACACAGCTCCACTTCCATGAAGTGACCCGCGTGCGCCGCAAGCCGCGCGTCCAGCGACGGCGATTCGACGCACGCATAAAGCAGCCCCGCCAAGGTCGCCATCCGCTCAAACCGCTCATTCACCGCATCCACCACGTCCAGCCGCCCGCCGCCCAAGCGGCGGCTTCTTCGCTTCCGAGACTTCAAAACACGGACAAAAGAAGGGGTTTTCTTCATTTTGAAAAGGGCGTCAAGCCCGTTGTGAAGGTTTTTGACATTGCCGCATATAATCAATATTATTGATATTCATGCAAGCATTTTCGATTACTCCCAAGACTTGTCCGTATGATGAGGACATGCAAAGTGGAAGACCTTCCAACCGCCCTCGAACCCCTTTTGGAGAACGGCTCTTTGCCGCGCGTGAAGCCGCCGGTCTCTCCCAAGCGCAGGTCGCCAACGGCTTGGGCATCACTCAACACGCTTACGCCTACTGGGAACGCCATCCCGTCGCCCTCAGACCTGAACAACTTTTAAACCTGGCCTCCATTCTCAAAACCAACGCCGAGGAGCTTCTCGGCGAAGGCAATGGCAAAAAACGGGGTGCTGGACCTTCCGGTAAAGCTAGACGTTTGTTTGAAGCTGTTTCCAAACTGCCACGTCGTCAGCAGGAAAAAATCTTTTCGATTCTCGAACCGTTTGTCAC
>CAZTYU010000045.1:0-5386 GCA_964617535.1 uncultured Bdellovibrionales bacterium
CGGATCATACTAGAAAACCGATTTCACTTTGAAGTAGCCGTCTTTCTTGCCGGGCGCGTTTTCGAGGATGCGCGGCGCTTCGCCGCTCACGCTCGCCACATCGGTGGCGGCACGATTCGACTCGGGCGCCATGGACGTCTCGGCCGGCGCGCCGGACACATCGACGTCACGGAGTTCCTCGAACCAATCGAGGACGGCCGAGAGGTCGCGCTGGAAATGCGTCACCTCCGCATCGGTCAGGCCGACGCGAGCGAGGGTCGCGATGTGTTTGACTTCGTCAGTCGAGAGCATACGTTTAGGAGCCGATGAGTTTTATAAATCCGGCTTCGTCGAGGATCGGAACCCCGAGTTTTTTGGCATTGTCATATTTGCTGCCAGGGTCGGTGCCGGCGACTACGAAGTCCGTTTTTCGGCTTACTGAAGCCGAAACCTGACCGCCTAGCTGTTTAATTGTACGCTTGGCCTCATCCCTTGTAAAGCGCGCAAGCTCGCCGGTCAGGACAAATGTCTTGCCCGAAAGCGGTGCGTTTTCGGCGTTCGGCCGTTCAGGCATGAGCGCCACGACCCCAGAACCATCGAGCGACCGGAGCAGCTTCTGATTCTCCTCATCGCCAAACCATTCCGACAGGCTCGCGGCCGATTTGTCGCCGATACCGTCGAGAGCTGCCCAGTCCTCGGGCGAGAGCTGACGCACCGAATCGAGGAGACGTTCGGGCGTGATGGTCTTGGTCTTTACTTTGGTCCCGATGAAATGTGCAATGAGTTCCGCTGTTTCCTCGCCCACATGCCGGATGCCGAGTGCGAAGAAAAGGCGCTCGAGCGGCACGCGTTTGGCACGCACGATCGATGCGGCCAGCTTTTCGGCAGATTTCTCGGCGAAGCGTTCGAGCGGCGCGATGTCACCTGGCGTGAGCTCGAAGATATCGGCGAGATTTGCAATGAGCCCGTCTTCCATGAACTGCTCGACGATTTTCTCGCCCATGCCGACGATGTCGAGACCTTTTCTCGAGACCGCATGGATGATGCGTTCGCGCTCGACGGCATAGCAGCGCGGATTGGTGCAGTAGAGCGCGGCCGAGTATTCCGTCTCTCCGCCTTTCTCCCCGATGACGCGGCGCTCGACCGGACTACTACATTTTGGACAGGTCGTCGGCATCACGAACTCCCGTTCATTCCCAGTGCGAAGTTTCTCCATGACCGAAACGACTTCGGGGATGATATCGCCCGCTTTTCGGACGACGACCGTATCGCCAAGCCGGATGCCGAGACGCGCGATCTCATCGGCATTGTGAAGCGTGGCGCGCGACACGACCGTCCCTGCCAATCGGACCGGCGCGAGATGGGCGACGGGGGTCAGGACACCGGTGCGGCCGACCTGGATGGTGATGTCTTCGATCACGCTCGTCGCTTCCTCAGCCGGAAACTTGAACGCGATGGCGAAGCGCGGCGCCTTGCCGGTATAGCCGAGCGACTCTTGGAGCGCGCGGTCATTCGCCTTTACGACGATGCCGTCGAGCATATACGGAAGGCTCTCACGCTTTTCATTCCACTCCGTATAGAACGCCTCGACATCGTGGATGGATGCGCATTTCCGGAGGTACGGATTCACTTTGAAGCCGAGCTCTAGGAGGAGGGCGAGCTCCTTTTCTTGCGTCACCGGCAGCGCCTCCCCGGCTATCGTCTCGATGTCATAGATGAAAGAGTCAAGTTTGCGCGCGGCGGTCACATGCGAATCAAGCTGGCGAATGGAGCCGGCAGCCGCATTCCGCGGATTAGCAAAGAGCGCCTCGCCACTCGTTTTGCGTTCGGCATTGATGCGTTCGAGCTCGCCCTTGGACAGCCAGGCTTCGCCGACCACCACACAGTCGACCGGCTTTGTGAGCCGGAGCGGGATGGAACGGATAGTCCGGAGGTTCTCGGTCACATCCTCGCCGATCGCGCCGTTGCCTCGGGTGGCACCGCGGACGAACTCACCCTGTTCATATGTAAGGACGATTTTCAGCCCGTCGATCTTGAGCTCGGCCAGATACTCGATCGTTTCGCGTTTGTCCCCGACTTCTTTTTCGAGATAGCGGCGCAGTTTCGCGTCCCACGCCTCGAGTTCGGCGAGATCGAACACATCGTCGAACGACCACTGCGCGGTCGCATGCTTCACTTTGCGGAATTCTGTCCGGGGTTCATCGCCGACACGCGAGGTCGGACTGTTCGGGCTTCGGAGCTCGGGATGCTCGCGCTCGAGCGTTTCCAATTCACGGTACAGCGAATCGTACGCCTCGTCCGAAATGCTTGGGGCATCGAGCACATGGTATTGGTAGCGGTGCGAGTCGATCTCTCGGGTCAGTTTTTCGATTCGCTCCTCGGCAGCATTTCTCTCCATAGCAGGTGTCGTACGGTCAAATACCGATAAAATTGAAGTCTCGGAGCGACACCGTCGTCTGGGCCGTCGCCGCCCCGCCGCCCGAACCGACCGTGAGCGAAACAGTCACGCGCCCAACCATGGGACCAGACGCGTCGGCAACGTTTCGGGATACGACGACGTTCATCGCCTGCTGCGAAAGCCCGGTCAGGAGCGTCTCGTAGGCTTCGGCAAAGGCATAGCCAGCGCAGCTCGTCCGGTTCGCGTCCGGATCGGATGAGCCGAAGGCGTGGGAACGCTTCTGGACCAATCCGGTCGACTCGTCCGCGCGGTACTGGATGCAGCGCCCCTGGGAATAGTCGAAGAATGTCACCGTCGACGCCGTGGCGCCGGTCGCGCTCGACACGACGCTCGACGTACGAAGCTCTTTTCCCATAGTATTGAGCGCGAACTGTGCCGTTTCGAGATTCGCCTGAAGCGTTTTCATCGATCGGAAATTCTTCGCGCTCTGAGCGACGATCTGTATCGTCCCGGTCAGGATGATCGTGAACGCCGCCATCGACATGACGATCTCGATGAGGGATAGGCCTTTCTGTTTTCGATGGATGAGACGCATAGGATTATTTCCAGCGGGAGAGATAGAGCTCCGAGTAAACGCACCGATTGTACGGCGTGCACCAGGTAACCGCCCCGGCCCCGTTCAGGTTGCCGCCCGGATTCTGCCAGGTGACAAAACTCTGGATTCGAGCCGAATCCGATCCGGCCGTATGGTCTATCTTGATAAGTCGGAAAAAGCGCGTCGCGGTACCGGCTCCGTTGTGGAGAAATCCGGTATTGCTCGTCGTCACCGCAACCTGAGGCGAACCACAACTGAAAGCCGTCGCTCCAGAGGAGTTGTAACTCACCGCGCAGTTCTGGTTGGCCCCATTTGGAAAGTAGCGAAACGGATCGCAGTTCCCTGCAGTCGAACCCGAGCAGTTATCGCCTGTCGTCCAGTTATCTTCGCGGTACGCCGTATTGTTGTCCCGGATATTCCGCGCCACCTCAACCCCTTCCTGAGCGAGCTCGGCAGCCGTGATCATATTCCGGGTATCGAAAGCGCTCCGGTGTGAGACCGTATAGAGACTCATCACCGCGACGATCCCTGTCGTTAGCATGAAGCCAGAAAGCACCACCTCAGCGATGGAGAATGCAGACAGACGTTTGACCAGAAAGGGCTTCGGCATAGGTTGGTTATGGACAGGCGGCCGTCGCTCCGTTATCAATGACGCGACCGGTTGAATAGACGCAGATATAGCGATTCGAGGCGCCATTGACGAGCGTGATCCGATGCGATCCCGACAGTGCCGACCCGCCGATATAGACTTCACCGCGCGGGAGCATGAATCGGACCGATGACGCGGCCGAGGCAGTGATGCCATTCTTCAGACTATAGCTCGATATGGTGCCGCTCGAAGAGACAAGGCTATATGCGGCGCCAGCAGTAAAGTTTATTCCGTAGTAGGAGTTATTCTCATTGATCGTCCCGGCCCGGCCCGACAGCGCGTAATTTTGCGCTTCGCGGAGAGCGGCTTGCACTTCATTGGCGGCTCGCTCCATATTCCTCGTCTGGCGCTGCCCGGAAAAGGTGACCAGGATCATCGCGCTCACGATCCCGATGATCGCAACCACGATAAGCACTTCGATAAGCGTAAAGCCGCGCCTTCTTGTTCGTTCATACATAGAGGTATTGTAGCGCTAAACGAATGGGATGAGGAACAGGCCAAGCCACCAGGGATCGACGATCTGGAGCGCCACCGCCACCAGCGTGCCGACGGCGAGAAACGGCGCAAACGGAACCTGGCTCTTCATCCCTCGCTGCCCCGTGAAAAGCAGCACTCCGCCGACGGCAGCACCAATTGAAAATGACAGAGTAAAAAGCAAGAGAAGTGCCGGAAGCCCGACAGCAGCACCGGCGATTGCCGCGAGCCAGACATCGCCCATGCCCATCCAAGTCTCCTTGGAAAAGTACACGAGCGCGTAGAAAATACCGGCCGCAATAGCGCCCCCGAGAAACATGTCGCGCCAGGGCGACAAAGGATCCGTCCATGGAATCGGCATGGCGAATGTGAGTGCCAGCGCTGCCACCGCAGCGCTGCCAAGTCCAGTGACGAGAAGCACCAGAGGAATTTCCATATTGCGACCATCGTAGACGGCAATTGCTACGAGGAGAGACACGAGGAAGAACACCCAAACCAACCTGACGATTTCCGATACTGTCCCCTGACCAAGCAGCATCGTCCCGAAGAAGGCAAAAAGGAGCGCTGTGCCGAGCTCGACGGATGGATACAGCCAAGAGATGGGAAAACGGCATTGCCGACACTTACGGCCGAGGAGGAAAAATGAGAGGACAGGTATGTTGTCATACCAGCGGATGAGCGCTCCGCAAGATGGACACTTCGAGCGTCCGTCGAGCGATTTATCGCTCTCAAGCCGGAGCACAACGACATTGAGAAAACTCCCAATGGCAAGGCCAAGCGTAAAGAAAAAGGCAGTTAACATATGTCCTTAGTATATCATCGGACGCGGACGAAATCTCGGAAAAACAATAGAGAGGGGGTCGCCCTCTCTCCACTCTCCTTCTATTTCGACACACTAGACGCAGCCAGGTGCTGTGCCGACGAAACCAGTGATGCCTGTTTCGACGAGCGTCGCCGTACAGGTGCCGGTCAGATTGGCCGCTGGGACATCGATACTGAAGGTCTGTCCGGCATTCACCCCGCAATCCTGCGTCGTCTCGGAAATACCAGCAATATCAATACTCTCGTCTGGAATATCCCCGAACGAACCCGTCACATCGGTATAGGTTAGCGTTCCATTTCCGCATTCTGATACAGCCTGAGCCTGCATCGAATGCACGACGGCCTTGAATCGGGCTGTCTTGGCACGCTCACGCGCGCCGGTGAGGGACACGAGCACGACTGAGGCGAGAATACCGATGATCGCGATAACGATGAGGAGTTCGATCAAGGTGAAACCGTAGAGGATGCT
>CAZTYU010000046.1:0-5128 GCA_964617535.1 uncultured Bdellovibrionales bacterium
AAAAACGAAAGCACGCAAGGACTTTTGGCTCTACTCAGCGATTTCTGTCAACCCCGTTAGAAGCCCGTCACGCAAAGCACTTTTGATTCGATATTTTTAATTATTCTTTATGGAGTAACGTCGCCTCTAGATTCTACAAATCATCAGCCGCTTCTAACGGGGTCAAGAGCGGCTTAACCATAATGAAAACCGCTACCTCTTGGGGCGAGATAGCGGCTTCGATCGATAGATTTCTTGCCAGAACGCTTAGCGGGCGTACTCGACAGCGCGGGTCTCGCGGAACACCACCACTTTGATCTCGCCCGGGTACTGAAGCTCCTCCTGAATGCGCTTGGAAACATCGCGAGCGAGCGTCATCGCGCCATAGTCGTCCGTCTTTTCCGGGTTCACGAAGATGCGCACCTCGCGGCCAGCTTGGATGGCATACGATTTCTCCACTTGCGGAAAGGTATTGATGAGCGCTTCGAGCTCCTCGAGCCGCTTGATGTACTTTTCTGCCGTTTCCTTACGCGCGCCGGGGCGAGCCGCAGACAAAGCATCCGCAGCGGTCACGATATAGCTTTCGATCGTCGCATGCGGGTACTCATCATGGTGCGACTTCATACCGTCGATGACGCTCTGGCCGATGCCGAACTTTTCGAGAATGCGCATCCCGATCTTTACGTGTGTTCCCTCGATCTCGTGATCCACCGCCTTGCCGATATCGTGCATGAGGCCGGCTTTCCGGGCCGTAGCGACATCCGCGCCAAGCTCAGCCGCGAGCGCTGCCGCGAGATAGGAAACCTCAAGCGAATGGAGGAGCACGTTCTGCTTGTAGCTGTAGCGGTAGCGGAGCCGTCCGAGGATGTAGAGCAGCTTCGGATGGAGTCCGGGCACACCGGCTTCGTAGGCTGCAGCTTCGCCAGCTTCTTTGATCTTGTTATCGATCTCCTTGCGCGCCTCGGCGACCGCTTCCTCAATACGAGCCGGGTGGATACGCCCGTCACCGATGAGCTTCTCGAGCGCGATTCGCGCAACTTCGCGGCGCACCGGATCAAACCCGGAAATGATGATAGATTCCGGCGTATCATCGACGATGAGCTCGACGCCCGTCTCTTTCTCGAGCGCTCGGATATTGCGCCCCTCCTTGCCGATAATCTTGCCCTTAATGTCGTCCGACGGGATCGTGATAGTCGTCGTCGTGAATTCCGAGACGTGCGTCCGGGAATACTTCTGGATGACTGTGGCCATGATCTGGAACGAGCGCTTCTCGAGCTCGTCATGCGCCTCTTTCTCCAGCTTCGTCATACGCGCGACGAGCGCATCCTTGCTCTCGTCCTCGACCAGCTTCATGATGCGGTTCTCGGCCTCTTCGCGGGATAACTGGGCTGTCCGCTGAAGTTCTTCGATCTCCTTCTCCTTCAATTTTTCGACTTCGGTTTTGATCGCCTGAATCTCCTCTGCCTTTCCGAGGAGCCGTTTCTTCTCTTCCTCGATGGCATGCGCTTCCTTTTCGATCTGCTCCTCACGCTTTTCGAGGCGGGACTCGACATGACCGAGCTTCTCTTCTCGGGCCTGCTCGCTTTTCTTCGCCTCCTCGAGAATGTTGACGGCTTTGTTCTTGGCTTCAAGCGAGAGGGCTTCGGCCTTCTTTTGAGCCTCATCGATAATCTTGGCTGCCTGGCCCTCGGCCGTCGAGAGCTGTTTCTTGGCGAGATTCTGACGGATGAGATACCCCACGAAAACGCCGACTCCGAGAGCGGCGAGCGCGAGGAAAAGTGCAAGCGGTGTCATAGGAAAATGGACGCTCCATAGGGCGCCGCTCGCTACCGGTAGAAATTTGATGGAAAAGGCAATGGGTAGCCGAAACTAGCGGCGAGCCATGCTCCCGAAAAGAGTTGAACTAAAAGCCAGGGAAATCCGAGTGATCATAGCAACTGCTTCTTCGGTACCAACCGGTAAAAGCGACACGAGACGAGCGAATTGAGAATTAGTATCTGCACCGCCATGATACTCCCCAATCTCGCTATTGTCAAAAGCAAAGAACTGGTATACTACGCTCTAGAAAGCCAAAAAATAACACCAATCCCGACTCATCCTATGTTTCGACCGTTCGTGCTCATCGTCCTCGATGGCTGGGGCATCTCCAATACGACGCAGGGTAATCCGATCCGGGAAGCTAAGCTCCCGACCTTCGACAAACTCAACCGCTACTACCCGATGACGACCCTCCAGGCATCGGGGATTTCTGTCGGTCTTCCTTGGAATACGGCCGGCAACAGCGAGGTCGGCCACATGACCATGGGTGCTGGCCGCATCATCTATCAGAACATGCCGCGGATCGCGCTCGCTATCCAGGACGGGAGTTTCAATACGAACCCGACCTTCCTCGAGACAGTCGACACCGTGAAGAAAAATGATTCCACGCTCCATCTCATGGGACTCATTAGCCCCGGCGCGGTCCATTCCCATCACGATCACCTCATCGCACTCCTCCGCTTCGCCAAAGACCAAGGCCTCACCAAAGTCGCCGTTCACGCTTTCACGGACGGACGCGATTCTGCCCCGACCTCGGGAATCACTCACATTCGGGAACTCCAGCGCGAACTCCGGCTCATCGGCGTCGGCGAGATCGCTAGCCTCATCGGGCGTCACTACGCGATGGACCGTAACAATAACTGGGACCGGGTCCAGAAAGCCTATGACATGCTCACCAAAGGCATCGGCGAGAGGACCAATGACCCGCTCCTCCACCTGGAACAGTCATACGCCAAGAACGTCAACGATGAATTCATCGAACCAACCATCGTCGAGAAAGACGGTCAGCCAGTCGCCACGATAGAGGATGGCGATGCGGTCGTCTTCTTCAACTTTCGTGAGGACCGGGCGCGCGAAATCACCAAGGCATTCGTTCTCCCGGATTTCGACGGCTTCAATCGCGAGAAAAAACTGGATGTCCATTTTGTCACCATGACCGAGTACGAGAAGGACCTCCCCGTTCACATTGCCTTCCCGCCCGAGGAAGTCCATGACAGCCTCGGCGAAACGCTCTCCAAAGCCGGGATGCGCCAGCTCCGCATCGCCGAAACGGAGAAATACGCGCACGTCACCTACTTCTTCAATGGCGGCAATGAGGAAGCATTCCCGAACGAGGATCGTATCCTCATCCCCTCGCCGGCCGTCGCCCACTTCGACGAGCAGCCTGAAATGAGCGCCCCTGAAGTAACCGACACCGTCATCAAGAAAATCCAGGAAAACATCTATGACTTCATCCTCGTGAACTATGCCAATCCGGACATGGTCGGCCATACCGGCAACGAACAGGCATCAATCCAGGCAGTCGAAGCGACTGACAAAAGCCTGTCACGGCTCATCCCCGCCATCCTGTCGGTCGGCGGCGCGCTCATGATCACAGCCGACCACGGCAACGTGGAGGAGGTCACCAATCTCCAGACTGGAGAACGCGACACCGAACACTCGACCAACCCGATTCCGCTCTGGTATATCACCCCGACCAATCATCGGGAAAAGACTTCGGCCGAAATGGTCCGCGAACAGAACGAGGTGCACGGCCTCCTCTCCGATGTCGCACCGACCATCCTCGACATCTTCGGCATCTCACGGCCAGCCGCGATGAATGGCGCCTCGCTCCGGCCAATCCTCGAATTCAGGAACGAGAAAAAGTAGCTTTGACGAACGGTCGTTTTCGAGCTACAAAAGGAAGGCTATGCGCTCGTAGCTCAGTGGATTAGAGCATCTGGCTTCGAACCAGAGGGTCGGGGGTTCGATCCCCTCCGAGCGCACAAATTTCCCAAATGACCCCGCGGGGTTGTCTGGGAGATTATGGTGGTGTCCGGACAAGGATCAAACGGGAAAGGGGTCGGGAAAACGGAAGTTTTCCCGTGGGCGGAGAGCAGCGAGTCCGCGAGCGTTGAGAACCGAGGGTTCTCAAAGAGCCGAAGGCGAGTGAGATCCCCCTACATCCCGAGCGCACAAAAAGGGAGTTTGAAAATTGAAGCTGGAGGAGTGGCCGAGTGGTTGAAGGCAACAGTCTTGAAAACTGTCGTACCAGAAATGGTATCGTGAGTTCGAATCTCACCTCCTCCGCATTTTGTTGACTTGACGGCATCGGTATCCGGCTCCGCGAAGTCGAGTCAAACGTGGTATAGTAGAAAAAACGAAAACTCCTATGGAACCAATGCTCGTCGGCAACCCCATCCTTTCGTGGCGTGCCCCGGAACACATCCATGTCCGACCAAACCCGCGCGGACTCATGATATCGACCATCCTCCTTGCGCTCATCATCGCCTACGCGGTTTTCACCAATAGCCCCCTCATGGCGATCACGTTCATCCTGATCGGCATCGTCGGCTACCTCTTCATCACCCGCGACCCACGCGAATTCGAATTCATGGTCACCGACAAAGGACTCGTCGGCGGGAAAACGCTCTACGCGTTTGAGGACATCCACTCGTTTTGGATCCACGAGGAGCCGCCGCTCGAGGGCGTGCTCAGCATCCACTCGAATGGCATCCTCTCCCCCTTCATTCATATCCCGATCGGCGATGTCCCAGCCGATGAACTCCGCGAGCTCCTCGCCGAATTCGTCCCCGAGGAGAAGCACGAGCCAACTGTGATTGACACCCTCGAGAAAATGCTGCATATTTAACGGGTCCTGAAGCCGCTTTGAGCCATCCGCAAGTGGTTCGTTGGTCGGGTTTTACTCGGATATTTTTTGCGCTCGTAGCTCAGTGGATAGAGCATCAGGTTGCGGTCCTGAGGGTCGTAGGTTCGATTCCTGCCGAGCGCACACGTGTAGTGTGTCCCCCCGCGTCGATTCCGTCCTCGTCGTATAATGGATAAGACATCGCCCTCCGAAGGCGGAAATGCAGGTTCGATTCCTGCCGAGGACACAGAGAAGATTTGCAAGAGGAAGGAAATGTAGGTTCCCGTCGAGCGCATCCGGCGAGAGGATGCTTCCTGCCTTGCCCGTCCGGAGTCTTGACGCAGGAGGGCCGAGGACACAGATGGTTTGGCGGTTCCGAGAAAAAAATGGCTTCTAGAAGCGTAAATCACCCCTTGACGAAGGGGTGATTTTTGTCTATAGTTATGTCGCTCGTTAACAACGTGCACCCACCACACTTCGAAA
>CAZTYU010000047.1:0-4510 GCA_964617535.1 uncultured Bdellovibrionales bacterium
GTGCTCATGAGGAGGATGCCGACGATGAAGAACGTGATGATCCGTCCGATGAGATCCATTTGTCTGGCATCGATGACGAGAAGGTGAAAGATGACAAAAACCAGGAGCGCCACGCCATAGAGCTTCAGTCCCTGTCGACCATCCCGCTTGCCGGCAATATAGGTCCCGAGCCCGATAACGGTGTAGATAACAAGCGAGAGCATCGTCGCGATGTCCTGATCCATGACGGCATGAAAGGTAAGCCAGAGGAGGAGGTAGAAATAGCCAGTCCCGGCGTACAGCCAAACCCTCCCAAGAGCCACTTTTTTCACGGTATCGGGCGATAGTGAGAGGAAGCGCATGCCAAGCACGGAGAGAGAAAGCGAAATGAAAAGGAGGGTGCTGAAATGGTCAAGTGGTATCATTGCTCTCCAGGCTGAACTAAACATGCTTTCTAGGGAGAGGGCCATGGGGAGTAGGAGTAGAAAGGAAAGACGTTCGCTTAGCTGGAGGCGTCCGGTGAGTTGATGGGCAATGAGAACGATTGCGATCGCTTCGGCGGTAAAGGCAATGGTCAGGATGGCGCCATCAAGCTCCATAGCGGTAGCGGCGGCCAGATAGGCGATGCTAATGCCGGCATACAGAAGGAATACTTTCTGCAGTCCAGAGAGGCGGTAAATGACAAAGGAGCCGCCGGAAAATACGATCATCCAAGCAGCAGTAATGAGTCCTTGCCATTCCTCGGCAACGCCTTGGATAATCCACAGGAGAAGAAGTGTTGCATTGAGGAAGGCTGTTCCCATCTCGGCTAACCGGTCGCCGTCCTTTGATTTGAGGACATTGAGAATGTTCGCAATGAAGAAAATAGCGGCGAAAATGAAGGAAAAGATGGTGAGGGACTCCATGTCCCAGGGTTTTGCGAAGAGGGAGGGTAGACTATGGAGTCCAACTACAGCAATCGCAACTGTGGTAAGTTCGCGCCAGGCCGTGACTGCTGCAAGCCAGAGTGTTCCCAGGACGAGGACGAAGAGGTAGGCAAAGAGCCCTAGGTGGTCATCGCGGCTGTTGGTAAGAAAGGGCGAGACTGCACCGATGAATAAGCCCATGAATGCAAGCGACCGGATGCGGAAATGGTAGCTCGCATACGAAACGAACAGTGACACGAGGTAGATGAATACCAGAGCCGTAAGGGGGGTAAGGAAACCGTATTCGAAACGAGCAGCATAGGTGGTGAGCATGAGAACCGAGGCGCCGAGACCGAGGAACACGCTTCCCTGATCGGGAAATCGACTGATTCGGAGAAAGCCGAAGATGAGAATTCCAAGTCCGGCAATGATGCCGAGTGCAATTCTTCCGACCGGTCCGATCCAGTTGTTCATGAAAGCGTACGTGACCAGCCAGCCGAAGCCGAGCAGGAGGAAGAAGGCACCAGTTTTGAGCAGGGTATCGCGTTTCAGCCATTCGATAGCGCGCTCGATGAATAGTGGTTCAGAGGCTTTCGGCGTGGCGTTGACCGGATGAGTGGGAGGCGCCGGCACCGCTACCGCCGGGGTAGCGGCAACTGGCACCCCGCGACTGGCTGGTGCTGAAGGTGTTGCTGCCGCTTTGGAAAGGCCAAGCTGAGATTCGATCACGCGGAACCTTTTACTCAGGGAATTGTATTGGACAAACAAAACGATCACCAACAAGAGCAAAATTGCTTCCATAATTTTTTTATGATGGTCCTCCCATTATTTTAGCAGTAAAACCAGCATCATTGTTGTAACATCTGTCAATTTACAGTGAGGTTTTCGTAACCAACAGAGAATTGATTGACGGGAACGTGGTGAAACGCTATAACGGGCATACTGCAACTTACCAAAGAGGGTGTGCTTATGGTGGATCCCAAACGAATCATCGGCTTTCAGCTCCGCGAGCTCGCCGGTAGCATCCCACCAGACCACCGGCCGCAGAGGCCTGGTGTCGTCGGTCCGCGCGCCGTCCAGTCTCGCCAGATCTGGGTCGATCGGCAGACAGACGAACTCTGGGAGATCGTGCGCATATCAGCTGGCGCTTCGACGCGGAAATTCCGCTTCGTACTCAGGCGCTACGGTGGTTACTGGAGTGGGCAGCGCGAGCTCTCGTGGTCCAGTTTGAAAAGCGGCCTCCAGGTGCTAGAAGACGCCATCCGTACGCGGCGGGAGCGGGTTGCGACCCTCCAGCATGACTACGCGAACGGCGAGGCGGGGAGCGAGCATTTTCCTGACGCCGCGAGCTTCATCCGTTCCCTCGGCTTCGATCCCGAGACCGGATTCCGCATCAGCTGATGCGGTCTTTTTTTTACTTGAATTCGTAGAGGACAGAGCGGAAATTCACGATGCGGTCTTTGGTATCCAGTTTTATTCCCTCCTTTTTGTACAGCTTCATCCGGGCGGCGCGGTGCCGATCGTCGATCCAGATATGGCCATCGGCGTAGACGATACGGTGAAAGGGGATGGAGTTTTCGCCGTTGTCCCAAGCCTTGGACAGGATGTTCGTGATGCTTTGCGAGGCCATCGGTCCGCCGCCTGCGGCTCGGGCGATACGGCCATAAGTCGTCACGCGTCCGGAGGGTATCGAGAGTGCGAGTTTCACCACGCGTTCGCTAAAGGTCTGCATAGGACTAGAGTATGTTCTGAAGGGTTTCAATGAGACCGGACCGGCTCTGGTACCGGAAATCATGATCGCCATCGATTTCGATTACTTTGATCTCGGGCGAGAGGAGGGATTTGTTTTCGGAAGAGACGACATCGTCCTCTTTTGCGAGTATGATCGTGAGCCTGGTATCTTCTGAAAATGCATTGAAAAGCGCGACAGGATCAATCGCTTCGCGTTCCTTCCAGAATGCGGCCGGCACGAGCGTGAAACTGCCATCGCGGCGCGCAAGTCGCGAGAGTCCGTCGGGGTCGATGACCGAGCCGGGCCGGCCGGCAAAGCGCTGGAGGGACGAAGATGCGAGTTCGAGCGGCGGCGCGAGAAAGACGGCCTGCCGTATTCCCTCGGGCCGGGCGAGCGCTGCGACGACGGTTCCGATCGAGTGGCCGATGATATCGATCGGCGTGTCCGGAAACTGTGTTTTCACCCGGGCAACTTCAGCGAGGAGGATGTCTTTCTGTTCTGACAGAGGGCGGACCATGAGCGTGTTATCGGTTCGATTCGGGATATTGTAGTCAAACAGGATGTTTTCGGCATCGGGGAATGCGGCAGCGATGTCGGTGAACATCCCACGTGCATCGCGCTCGACGCCGAAGCCGTGGGAATAGATGATGATGCGTGTGGACTGTTCGGCCATAGGGAAACTTCGGTAAAGCTTACGTTTCTACGATAGCACAGGGTTCAAAATTCGCTTTTGTGTTATGGTGGGAATTGATTATTCAGGACTACGCGATGAAGTACGACGTCATAGTGATCGGGGGTGGGCCAGCCGGGATGATGGCGGCGGGGCGGGCAGCCGAGCAGGGTGCCCGGGTTTTGCTTTTGGAAAAGAATCCGACCCTTGGCAAAAAACTTCTCATCACGGGCGGGGGCCGGTCGAATGTGACGAATGCCGAGTTTGACCCGCATCTTTTTCTCGCCAAATTCAAGGCGGCGGCGAAATTTCTCTATTCGCCGCTCGCCCAGTTTGGAGTAGAGGACACGCTTCGATTTTTCGCTGACCAGGGGATGCCGACGAAAGTCGAGGCTGAAAAGCGGGTCTTCCCCGTGAGTGACAGTGCCCAGTCGGTCTGGGATGCGCTCGTCCGATACATGGAGGCGGGCAAAGTGACCGTGAAGACGGAAAGCGAAGTCGCCGGACTCGAGGTAGCGGATGGGAGTATCAGCAGCGTTCAACTGAAAAACGGCGAGCGGCTCGAAGCGAACGCCTATATCCTCGCAACCGGCGGCAAGTCGCGTCCCGAGACGGGATCAACCGGCGATGGGTTCCGCTGGCTCCGAAGGATCGGGCATTCGGTACGCGAACCAAAACCGTCGCTCGTTCCGCTCCGGGTCCGCGAGGTGTGGGTGCACAAACTGTCAGGGCTCAGCTTTGCCGATGCGAAACTAGCGGTCTTTCGCGATGGCAAGAAGCAGGACAGCCGGCGAGGAAAAATCCTATTCACACACTTTGGCCTCTCGGGACCGCTCGCGCTCAATATGAGCCGCAGCATCAGCGAAGTGCTCCCGTACGGCACGATGACGGTCTTGATCGATCTCCGGCCCGAAACGAATATAGGGGAGCTCGATGCCGAGCTCCAAACGCTCTTTGAGGCGGCAAAGAACAAGCAGCTGAAGAATAGTCTCGGCGGTTTCGCGCCGGCAGCCATGATCCCGATACTCATCCAGCTCTCGGCAATCGATCCTGAGAAACCTGTCCACAGCGTGAGTCGGACCGAGCGCCTCGCGCTGGTACGGCTCATGAAAGGCCTCACGCTCACCGTAACTGGACTCCTCGGTGCGGACAAGGCGATCGTGACGAGCGGGGGAGTTGCGCTCGACGAAGTCGATTTCAAATACATGCGCTCGCGGCTCTACC
>CAZTYU010000048.1:0-4506 GCA_964617535.1 uncultured Bdellovibrionales bacterium
AGAGCAGGTGGCTGTTAACCACTTGGTCGTCGGTTCGAATCCGACCCCCGGAGCATCATAGGACTCTGGGCATATTCTGCCCAGAGTTTTGTTTTATCTGAGCCAAAACCGAGAGGTTCTAACCGATTCCGAATCGCCTTTTCCTCTTTTGCCAACTCTTCCATCGCAATCAGCTCATTTTTCCTTGTAATGCGCAGTTTTCTGTCTTTCAAGAGGAGGTTCGAACCGAGATAGGACAGGACATCTTTCTTCTCCTCAATCGTCCCTCGCTCAAAGCGGATTTTTCCAACCTCGGCAAAGTTGAAGAGATATTCCGCCCGCTCCAACCAGTCATCAACCGCCTTGTCTGTTTCATCCAGCAATCCCTTCAAGTGTTTCTTTTCCTGTTCCAAAACAGACTTCTTGCGGGTGAAGGTTTCGTCATCAATCTGTCCTTTGGCTCGCATCGTTACGAGTCCGTCGTATTCCTCAACGCAGGCATTGTAGGCTTTCTGTTGTGATGAAATCATTGTCTTTTTGTCAGAGAACTCCCGCCCGCTGTCTTCCCCGATGATTTTCATCGCCAGCTCCCTGAACTCTGGGGGTATGGTGATAGCATCCAACTCTTTCATTATCTGGTCTTCCAGCTCATTATCGCGTATGGTTTTCTGCTTGCACGAGCCTTTCCGTTTGGTGCAGTGGTAGTAGGTATAGTGGCGGGTGATGCCATTTTTCTGATGCTTGGTTTTGTTTTCAGCCGTGATAAGACATCCGCACTCCTCGCAGCGAATCATCCCTGTAAAGGCGAAGGTATAGGTTCGCAGGCGTGGATTGCCCTTCCTCCCCAAAAGTTCCTGAATATGGTCGTATTCGCCTCTCTCTATCATCGGCTCGTGCTTTCCCTGATACCAGTTGCCGCTTCCTTTGGGATACTCGAACTCTCCGTAGTAGAAGGGGTCGGTGAAGATACGGTAGGCAGTGCTTCTCGTCATTTTTCCACCGTTCTTCATCCGCAAGCCCCATTCGTTGGTTGCGATGTCTAAAATCTTTGGCGGAGTGTAGTTTCCTGTCAGCATCAGGTCAAACATTTTCCTTACGAGCGGAAAGCGTTCCTCGTCCCTGGTGATTTCTTTATCGCCTTTCTTTTTGAGGGGATTATGGATATAGCCGATAGTGGAAAAGGAAGGATACCAGCCACGCTCCGCTTTGGAACGGAGTCCGCGCTTGGCATCCACGCTCAAATCACGCACGAATTGATTTGCCATTCCTAGCTCTACCGCCATCACAATCACATTGTCTGTCGGGTAGTAGCTCCGCCCATAGGTGAAGATATGCTTCACGATACTTTGCTGTAACATCCAGCTCACCTCACCGCCGTCAATCGGATTTCGTGCCAGACGGTTCAGTTTCCAACAGATGATGCCGTCCGCCTCTCCTTTTTTGAGGCGTTGCATCATATCGGCAAAGACTTCACGCCCTGGCGCTTTTGCCGATTTTGATTCAGAGAAGACTTTGACGACATTCAGATTGTTCTCGCCCGCCAGTTTCGTCAGCTCGTCTATCTGGGAGTCAATGGATGCCATCTGCCTGTCCTCGCTCTCGGAAGATTTCCGAGCGTAGATGAAGTAGCGGCTCGCGTCATTGTTTTGGTGGTTCATAAAATTGTAATTTTGGATACAAAAAGGGACGGTTCTGGTTGACCCAACGCACCAAAGGCTCGTCGGCAGAACCGCCCCTTTCTGGGGACGATAAAACCTTTGGGATATTTGGTTGGGTCAACACTCATACTATACCTAAAAATCATTACGAATGGAAGGGGATAAATGGATGATTTCTCCCTGCATTTTCAGCACCCGCATCTGCTTTCTTGTCGGTTTATCGGCATAAAACGGTCGCTTGATTTTCTGTTCCAGGTCTTCAATTTTCTTGTAGAGGGTAAGGGAGCGGAAGAGAGGATAGAGATGGGAATGGCGGTTTTCGTTTCGGGAGCTGTATGACAAGTCGTAGCAGTGGCGACATCCAAAATAGTCTCCGTCTTTGTAGAGAACACCTACGCGGCGATTGCAGGGGACACCGCTTTTGACGAGAGGACAGATAAACCAGAAGCGCGAGCCACCGTATCGGCAGGGGGTTTCTGTGAGATGTATCGTGTAATCAAAATCTTTTTTCGTTCCGTCTGATTCGGTCTGGACATAGTTGAGGCGGACGGTCTTTTCGGTGGTGGAGACAGTGATACCGATACTCGTTTCATTCCCGCTCCATCCGTGCGTCCATTTGATAGTGCCGAAATACCAGGAGCTAAGCATCCCTTGTTTCTTGAGCCAGGACATCTCAATCTTCTTGAGGCTGTCCGCTTCTGATTTTTTTGAATAGTTCCAGCGTCCCATATTCGTTTTCTATTTTATTACCGAAATCATTTGGGATAAGAACCACGATATTTCCGTAATCAATCCCACTTTGATGCTGAAGAAAAGGATATTTTGAATGATTTTCCTTTTCCATAAAATCCACCATTTTCCACCATTTTTACGAAACGAACCCATAGCGCTTATATTGTCGGAAAACTCACATCCACGGCGATGGGAGCGGGAACAGTTTGTCCATTCCTTATCGCCTGCAACCGTTGCAATTCGTGTAGTGCCTTGTAGAACCCGCGCTCTATGCTTGCCTCATAGCGGATGAGCTTGCCGTAGGTATCATAATTCGCGAAGTCATAGCTCAAGGCTTCCCCGAGATTTTTTCCGTCCTCTCCATCCAGGGCGGGGAAGGAGATTTTTGGATGGCAGTCTTCATACATCATTTCTTTCTCCACCTTCAAAGCTCGCCGCAGCCGCCAGAGATTTGAAGTGATTCGGTCTACAAGGGAGAGTTCCAGTTCTCCCACGGGCTTGAGTTCCGTGCGCATCCGCTTCCCGAGTTCCAGAAGTGCATCATCATCCTCTTCAGGCAGGAGAATGACCTCGCTCAACAGTCCGTGCTTGAGGGCATTGAGTCGGCTCACGGCTTTTCCTTCCTCCGTCCTCACGCCGCCGAGCTTGGCGTTTTTGCGGTTGGCTTCCAGTTGTTTGTCAGAGATTGTCATAGTGTTGGTGTTACCTTTTTATAGTGTCGGAAAACTCTCATCAACGATTGTCCCTCCCAGCATTTCCGCCGCCATTTCAATCATCAGCTTTTCATCGTTTTCTACCCCACCCCCCGTTTCACTATTTCTCTTCCCGCCTTCTTTGTCAGAAATTGTTGCGGGGAAGATGAGGATTTTCCGTTTGTCATTCGGGTCTTGTTCCTGGATGATGAGTCCTGCCGTTTCCAACATTGGGAGTATCTGCATCCGAAGCAGACTGTTATCCAACATCTTGCCGTGGACTTTGTAATGCTTTTGCAGTATCTCTTGGCGGGTGATACCGAGCTTGCCAGTTATGTCTTCAAAACTCGCACTCCGTCCACCATTCTTTTCTTCCCAGGCAGAGAGGATGATTTCTTGATAGAGATTGTAGACATAGGGAGGGAGATTGAGTTCCTGGCTCACGGAAATCTTTGCCCAGAGCTTGAATGCCTCATCCACATCGCTTGCGTTGGCAATGATGGTTTTTCCGTCCCGCTCTCGCCACCAGAGATTGAGAATGGCAAATGACTTGATGATGGAGATGAGGCGCTTGATGTCGCGTGAGTGGCGAGGCTTGAGCATTTTGCACTGGGCGAGGAAGCGTTCCTTCACCGCACTTTCCGCATCAATCTTGATGTCGTGGATGTTCGCCTGCTTGATAGCTCGGATGCGTTCTTTGAGAAGCGCCCGCGCAGGGTCTTCTTCCAGCCAAGCATTGAATGCGTCGCTATCGGATGCTTTTCTCACGGCTTGCGAAATACTTTCCCTGATTTTGTCCTGATTTATCTCGGGGCTAAGGAGGAGAAAGCGGGTGGCTTCTTGTTCGTCTATCTGGAGTCCTGCTGTGCAGAAAATGACGGATGGGTAGCCGCGCAGGAGGATATTTTTGGTGCGTAGTCCGTGCTTCTCTCCCTTGTCGGTAATCTTGATGTTGATTTCCTTCTTGTCGTGGGAGAGGAGCGGACGCAGATGGGCGAGAAGGTTGCTGTGCGGTTGGTCTAGGAAGATGACGATTTTCCGTGAGAGGTCTACGAGATAGCCTTGCAGTTCCTTGTTGAACTCGCCCGCATCGTGGAAGAAGGCAGTAGGGGAACAGTAGGCAAGCTCCATCACATCCTCCTCGGGGAAGAGTCGTGCTATCTCGGTCGGGATATAGCTTTTGCCAGTAGAGGAGGGAGCATTGAAGCTGATGTTGAATTGCGAGTCCTCGGAATAGGCGGACAGTTCGCAGAGGAACGCGGCTATCTTGTTCTCTACATCGTGCTTGATGGTGAGGTTGAGGATATTGGCGAGGTCTGATGCGGAAAGCGGGGAGAAATGCGCAGGGTCAATTTTTTCAGGATACGGTTTTGCGAGTGTCATCAGCTCTTCTACCGTCCCGCCGTGCTTGGTGAAATAGTCGGTGATGTCTCCGCCCGCCCCGA
>CAZTYU010000049.1:0-4441 GCA_964617535.1 uncultured Bdellovibrionales bacterium
CTTGACAAAGTAAATAAAACTTGTTTAGATAGAGTTTCATCCCTGAGGAGAGAACTCGTTTTTTATTCTGCAGGAATTTATCCTGTTTCCTGTTTTCTGACTATGCACGACCGCCGGCTGTCAGTCATCATCCCTACGCTCAATGAGCGGGGAAACATTGAGCCGCTTGTACAGCGTCTTTCGCGCTCCCTCGATGAATCAGGGATTATCTGGGAAGCGATTTTTATTGACGACCATTCGACAGACGGTACATTCCAGCAGCTGGAGCGGATGGTCAAGGCTGGCTTTCCGATAGCGCCGCATATGAAAGAGGGGAAGCGCGGCAAGGCCTATTCGCTGCTTGAGGGATTCGCCCGTGCAAAGTATGAATATGTCGCTATTCTCGATGCAGACCTTCAATACCCGCCAGAGGCGCTTCCGGCGATGGTTGAGAAGCTGGTAACTGGTCACACGGACATCGTCGTTGCTAACCGATCGACTCGAGAGACGACCTTGCTTCGCCGGATCCTCTCCCAGGCCTTCAAGGCCGTTTTCAGTCAATTTCTCCACGGACTCGACTGCGATGTGCAGTCCGGGCTGAAAGTTTTCCGGCGTAAGATCTTGCGCGATGTGAAGCTCGATCCGACGCCGTGGACATTCGACCTCGAATTTCTCCTCGCGGCGCGCAACTATGGCTATGTCATCAGCACCGTCGATATCGTCTTTGCTGAGCGGGTTGATGGGGAGTCGAAAATTCGTTTCCTGAAAGCGATCTGTGAAATCGGTTGGAATGCGATCAAACTTCGCTTCAAGGGCCGTCCGCCGCTGCTTATTTCTCCTGACACCGAGGGGAATATGCTCGGTGCGGGTATCGCACATAATCGGAAGCGTTTCATCACCCATACGACGCTCCATCATCGGTATTCGGCGCTTCATACATTTGCTCCGTGGCAGCGCAATTTCGGGCTGCTTATTCTCTTCGCGATCGGCATCGGGCTTTTTCTCAATCCGCTACTGACCGGGATCGTGATTATCGCCGTACTCTCGTCGATCTACTTTATCGACGTGTTTTTTAATCTCGGCCTGGTTTTGAAGAGTTTGAAGACCCCGCCCGAAATCGAATCAACCGAAGAAGAACTTCGCGCGATTCCGGATAGCGATCTCCCCGTATACTCTATCCTCTGTCCGCTGTATAAGGAGGCACACATGCTCCCGGGTTTCGTCGCTGCGATCGAGAAACTCCACTGGCCGCACGACAAGCTCGATGTCCTCCTCCTCCTCGAGGAAAACGACCCCGAGACAGTCGAGGCGGCTCGGGCGATGAAGCTTCCGCCGTACGTGCGCATCGTCGTCGTACCGCATTCCGAGCCCAAGACGAAGCCGAAGGCCTGCAACTACGGCCTCTCGATCGCGCGCGGAGAATACACCGTCATCTATGATGCTGAGGATATTCCTGATCCGTGGCAGCTCAGGAAGGCGTATCTCGGTTTCCGCAAGGCGGGCCCGACCGTGAAGTGCCTCCAGGCCAAGCTCAACTATTTCAATCCAGAAGACAACCTCCTCACGCGATTCTTCACGGCCGAATATTCGCTTTGGTTCGATATCATCCTCGTCGGTCTCCAGTCCATTAATACATCCATCCCGCTCGGCGGCACGAGCAATCACTTCCGGACCCGGGACCTCATCGAGCTCGAGGGCTGGGATCCGTTCAATGTGACGGAAGACTGCGATCTCGGCGTCCGCATCTTCAAACGGGGAGCGCAGACGGCGATCATCGACTCCGTCACGCTCGAGGAGGCGAATAGCCATGTCCGGAATTGGCTGCGCCAGCGTTCCCGCTGGATCAAAGGCTACATGCAGACCTATCTCGTCCATATGCGGCATCCGGCCACTTTCGTCCGGGAAAACGGCATCCATGCCCTCCTTTTCCAGCTCGTCGTCGGCGCCAAGCTTTCATTCCTCTTTATCAACCCGATTCTCTGGCTCACGACCATCGCATACTTCACGCTCTACGCGTATGTCGGTCCGACCATCGAAGCGCTCTATCCGACCTGGATTTTCTACATGGCGGCGATCTCGCTCGTCTTCGGCAATTTCTTTTACCTTTACTACTACATGGTCGGCTGCGCGAAGCGCCACCACTGGCCGCTCATCAAGTACGTTTTCTTTGTCCCGCTCTACTGGATCCTTGGTTCGACGGCAGCCTATGTCGCGCTCTACGAGCTCCTCGTGAAGCCGCACTACTGGCAGAAAACGGTTCATGGACTGAATCTTATCCATGCGAAAAAGCGCGAAGAAAAAGCGGAGCGTCGGCAGGGGGTAATGGATTTCTTTGGCCGAATGACCGATGGTGCACGTGGGATGGTGCCTGACAATATCTGGAACTTTGTATTCTCGAGCAAGGGACTTCTCATGTCAGCCCTCGTTGGATCGAGTTTTATCAATTTTGTCTTCAATGCCTACCTCGGACGCATCCTCTCATTCGAAACGCTGTCCTTGGTGACACTCATCAATACGCTTTGGTTCGTGGTCATGGTCGTGATCAGCGCATTCTCCTCGACGATCAATTTCCGTACGGCGTATCTCTTCGGTGCTAAATCAGGGGCCGTCGCTATCGCTTTCCTCAAGAATAGCCTGGAGGCCGCTCTCGTCATTGCCGGCGCGGTTTCGGTATTTTGGATTATCGCGCTGCCCCTCACGAAGGACTTTTTCCCGACAGCGGACTATCTCTCGCTCTTTCTCTTCACGCCGATCTTTGCCTTTGGGGCGATGACGGCAGCCTACCGAGGATTCCTCCAAGGAAATTTCCGATTTGCTGCTGTGGCCACGCTCTTCATTCTTGAAGCGCTTTCGAAACTCGTGCTGGCCTGGATTTTTCATGCGATGGGTCAGGATGAATTCATTTACGCCTCTATTCCGCTTTCCATCATTGTGACGGCGCTGGTCGGATTTGCTCTTACACGCAAACTCATGCGGGCATTCCCAGTCACCGAGACCAAGTCGAAAGAGTCATTTCCTCGCCCATTCTTTTTTGCCTCGATGGCCTCGAGCTTCTCAGCAGTGGTGTTCCTCTCTGTTGACGTGATTCTCGTGAATCATTATTTCGCTCCGCACGAGGCGGGCGAATACGCGCTTCTTTCTCTGGTCGGAAAGATGATTTTCTTCCTCGGAACCTTGCCGAACTTCTTTACCGTGACATTCGTGAGTCGCCGCGAAGGCCTGGGAAAGAGCAGCCGTAAGGTACTGACGCTCATCTACGCGATGACACTGCTGTTTGCGGGAGTGAGCTTCGTCAGCTTCGGACTGCTGGGGCATGTTACGGTTCCTCTGCTCTTCGGAACAAAGGGGCTCGTCATCATCCCGTGGCTCATCCCGTATACGGCGGCTCTGGCCATCTTCTGTCTCTCGGGTGTGCTCGTCTCATACCACATGGCTAAAAAGCGCTACATATTTTCTGGCGCGATGCTCTCCGTATCGCTCTCATTGATAGCGGGAATCGTTTTGTTCCATCGGACGATTGAGGATATCGTCTGGGTTGTATTTTTTGTGAGTTTCTTCGGCTGGGTGTTTCTCTGGCTGCTTCACTTCACGTATCGTCAGTTTCCGGCATTGAGCCGCGGAATTACAGATCTCGTGGATATCCCATTCGGCCGTTATCCGGCTGCCACTGTCGCCGAAGGTAAAAAGCGGATTCTGGTCATGAATTGGCGAGATAGCCGGCACATCTATGCGGGTGGGGCCGAAGTTTATGTCGAGGAAATCGCTCGCGAGTGGGTAAAAGACGGGCATCATGTGACGATATTCTCTGGCAATGACGGCAAGTCTCCGAGACATGAGACGGTCAATGGTGTTCGTATCATCCGCCGTGGGGGATTTTTCCTGGTCTATGCATGGGCTTTCCTCTACTACGTGCTGCGCCTGCGCGGTAAGTTCGATGTTATTGTGGACTGCGAAAACGGCATCCCGTTCTTTACCCCGCTCTATGTCGGGAAACCGATAGTCTGCCTCATGCATCATGTTCATCAAGACGTCTTCTTCCGTTCTCTGCCTCGGCCGCTCGCCTGGTTTGCGAGCTTTCTCGAGAAGAACCTGATGCCGCTTATCTATAGCAATGTTTCGTTTGTCACGGTTTCTGATTCGAGTCGCGAGGAGATGCAGGCCCTTGGTCTAGGGAAAGCCGGTATCACCGTGGTCCATCCGGGTGTCGATCGCGAGGAGTTCTCCCGCGTCCTGGCGCCGAAGAGTGTCCATCCGACTATTCTGTATCTCGGTCGATTGAAGGCCTACAAATCTGTGAACGTACTGATACAGGCTTTTCGTATCGTGCTGACCGAGCGACCCGAAGCCCGGCTCATCATCGCCGGTGATGGTGAAGAACGGGAGCATCTGAAACGACTTGCGCATGAGCTGCGGCTGTCTCCGGATCAGGTAAAATTTGTCGGTCATGTTGGCCACAAGGAAA
>CAZTYU010000050.1:0-3913 GCA_964617535.1 uncultured Bdellovibrionales bacterium
TCGCCGAGGAGCTCGGCATACAGTTCCTGGAGCGTGTCGGCATGCGAAACGACGACGATTTTCTTTTCGCTAAAGGCTGCCGAGGTAGATATCAGGAAAGACCGCACTCGTTCGCGGATGTCCATGTACCCTTCAACCCCACGCTCGGGCGCGCCGATCGCGCGTGTCCCGTGCTGCCGCATGAAATCGATGAATGCCTGGTGATCTGTTTCCTCAAAATCCCCAAACCGCGCTTCGCAGAGCCGCGTATCGATCGTGAGCGGGATGGCGAGGACATCACGGATGATCTCGGCGCTTTCGCGCGCGCGGAGGATAGGCGAGGCCACGATAAAGTCCGGCGCGATATCCTTGAGGAATTCAGCTGTCGATCTCACCGCCCATCGGCCGCTTTCGGTCAGCGCATATTCTTTCCGACTCCCGACAGAACTCAATATCCCGAGGACATTGTTTTCTGCCTCACCGTGCCGGATAAGGCAATACGTATTGTGGTCATAGTTAGCCACCATAGGTTCGCTGGAATGCTTGGAAAGCGTCGTAAAGATCGGAACCGATCGCAAAGACAACCGCTCCGACGAATATAACGTAGAGTTTCGCGGCAAAAAACCAAGCGTGTGTGTCCGGTCGGACGTCCTCTTTGGCCATAAAGTTTTTGTTTTACATTTTTTCCGGCGCGCTGATTCCCATGAGTCGGAGCGTTTCTGCTAAGACTACTTTTGTCGCGGCGACGAGGGCAAGGCGTGCGCTCGAGAGGCCAGCATTTACCTCGTCGATCACCCGAGCGTCAGCATAGAATGAGTGGAGCCGGTCGGCGAGCCGCACCGCGTACTGTGGCAACTGATGTACGGTCTTTTCTGCTGCCATCCGTTCAATGAGTTCGGGAAAGGCCATGAGCTCGCGCATGAGGAGCTTTTCCTTTGGCTGGGCGAGGAGGCTGAGTTCATTGGTCGAGGCGGCGAGATTCAGCTCGGCCGCTTTCCGCTCGATACTCGAAAGCCGCGCAAAGGCATACTGTACGTAGTAGACAGGGTTCTTTTCGCTCCGCTCTTCGGCGAGACCGAGATCGAAATTCATGTGCGTGTCAGGGCTGTACATGAGGAAGAAAAACCGCGCGACATCGTGCCCGACTTTCTCGATGAGCTCGTCGATCGCGACGACATTCCCCGCCCGTTTTGACATCCGTACCTCGGCGCCGTCCTTCACGAGCTTCACCAGCTGCACGATGAGAAAATGGATTTCGCCAGTAAAGCCGAGGGCGCGGGCTGCGGCGCGAAACCGGCTGATATAGCCATGGTGATCCGCGCCCCAGGTCTCGATAAGCAGAGTAAATCCCCGTTCCATCTTGTTCAGGATGTAGCCGGCGTCTGAAGCGAAATAGGTTTTCGAGCCATCACTCTTTACCAATACCCTATCCTTGTCATCGCCGAACTCCGTCGTCCGGAGCCAGAGCGCGCCGTCCTGCTCGAATGTCAGATTCTTTTCTTTCAGAATCCCGAATGCTTTGTCGACATAGCCATCCTCGATGATTCGCTTCTCGGAAGTCCAGACATCAAAATGCACACGCATCGTATCTTGGACGATCGGCTTGATCATCTCATTGAGCACGATCGCTGCTCCTTTTTCTCCGGCTGCACGAACATCCGATTCCCCTTTCAAGCGCAGAGCGAGCACATCGATATAATCCCCTCCATAGACCGCTTCACTGTCCTTCAAGATGCTGTGACCGAGTTTCATCACCTGTTCCCCGGCATCATTCACATAGTATTCATTCGTCACGTCGTACCCGGCTTTCTTCATGACGCGGGCGAGGCTGTCGGCATAGAAGCCGCCGCGGCCATTGCCGAGATGAAGCGGCCCCGTCGGATTGGCCGAGATGAATTCATTGTTCACTTTCTCCCCGTCGCCCTGCATCGAGTTTCCGTAGCGGCCGCCTTCTTTCAAGATGTGCATGAGCGTCTCGGCATACGCCGCATCGCTCAGGTAGAAATTGATATGTCCCGGTCCGGCGATCTCAGTCCGTTCGATTTCCGGCAGTGAAAAATCGGCCAGCATAAGTTCAGCCAGCGCCCGTGGATTCATTCCGGCAGACTTGGCGGATACGAGCGCGACGTTTGTCGTATAGTCGCCAAATCCCTCTTCGGTTGGACGGGTCACTTGGATGCCGGGGTACTCGAAATGCGAAAGCTTCCCTGCCTCCATAAGCCGGGAGAGCTGCTGTTTGAGCGCGAGCGAAATCTTTTCCTTCATATTGCTTACCGTAGCCGAAAAAAGCCAAAAAGTGAAGCCTTACGACTGATTTAAATAAAAAGAAAACCGCCGCACATCCTGTTGGGACATGCGGCAGCGAATGGGTCGGCCGGGAAGTTCAGCGGCCGAGGAACGGGAGGAGCGGCACGCCGAGCGCGACGGCCAGCACAGCGAGGCCGATCAGGCGGTCGAACGCCGGGGTGGCGAACGGGTTCGCACTGATCGTCAGCGCACTGCCAGAGCCGCCTGGGAAAGAGCGCGGCTCGCTCGAGACGAACGACGGAGCGCTCGCTGCAAGCAGGGACTTGAGCAGGTTCATGGATGACTCCTTCTACGGGATGTTCCGATACGGACTGGGTCCGGTTTCGGGTTGAGAAACGCCCCAGCGATGCTGACAGCATTCGCAGCGGCGATAGACGAGGATGCCGTCTTGGCCGGGCACCCCGACGTCGGTCCAGCCGTCCGACCTGGAACGGCTTTCTCCGCACTTCGGGCAGCGGAGCGGGTCGAAACGCCACCGGTTCCGCAGAAAGCGGAAGACGTTGACGACGAGACCGACGAGCACACCGGCGAAGTATGCCCAGGGGGAAATCTGGCTCAGGAAACTCATGGCATCTACCTCCTGAAACGAATAGTTGTTAAGGAAACAGGTCGCGAACAAGTCTAGAAACTGTCTCGACTTGACATATTAGCATATTTTTCATATTATGTCAATTACCAGATTAATCAATTAATGGCTTTATACAGCCATTTCTGGTATACAAGAGGTATGGCCCAGACGAAAGAAATTGCCTACAATCGCCGTGCGACTTTTGACTACGCCCTCCAGGACCGGTATGAGGCGGGTTTAGTCTTGACCGGCGGCGAGGTAAAGAGCGTAAAAACCGGCCATGCGAGCCTGAAAGGCGCCTTCGTCACGGTCCACGGTAATGAACTCGTCCTCACCAATGCACTCATCCCCCGCTATGCCCGGGCCAGCGTAAAAATCCACCACGAAGATCGCCGTCCCCGTACCCTGCTGCTCCGGCGCTCGGAAATCCGCTCACTCATTGGAAAAGCGCGGACGGAAGGCTTGACTTTGATCCCGATTCGTCTGTATATTAAGAGGCAACTTGTGAAGCTGGAATTTGCCGTAGGCAAAGGAAAAAAGCAGTATGACAAGCGGGCTGATATCGGCAAACGCGAGAGCGATCGCCGCATCCGCCGCGAGATGAAAAACTACTAGACGATTGCCGCCTGGAATCCTCTTCGGAGTATTCTTGGCGGGGGTTGTCTAGACTCGACAGGGCGCACTTTTAAAATAGGCAAGCCGACCTTGGGAATACGGTCGTAAATACTGTTCCCACGATGATAACTGCAAACCTCATCACCAAAGCAAAGAACGCAATCGCGCAAGCGTTTGCTCCGTCTTTCGCTCCTGCTCTCGCCTAATATAGCGCGAAGCCATCGGACTCCTGATTCTCAATAGGGAATTTCCGGTGCCATAACCATTGAGACGACGCGAGGACATTTCTTTTTCTTTCCGCCTCAAGTTGTATTGCCAAAGAAAAGCTGATGGAAGGATTTTGTGCGCTTTCTACCTTTTATCTGTAAACAAAGCACACTACGCTTGTAGACTATTTTAGATACACGTTACTGGACATGGGTGCAATTCCCATCAACTCCACTA
>CAZTYU010000051.1:0-3865 GCA_964617535.1 uncultured Bdellovibrionales bacterium
GGCTTGATCGAGCCATTTTGTCCTTGACAGAGATGGTGCTTTGTGATACCCTAGGGCTTCAGTAACTTCACAACTTCATAGATTCCTTTCTATCAGTTTCCCCTCCGTTTGTTGTACCCAAGAAAGAAAAAAGGAGCCTACCCATGGTTTCTCGAGCTTTCCAGGCTGCCTGGAACGTCGTCTGCGGCCGGCGTCTGGTGGATGAGCGTTCGCTCGTGGCTATCCTCGGGCTCGTGGCGCTCATCGTCTTCGCTGTGTTCATCACGCTCCTCGTGAGCTATCGACCCGTGTCGATCACCCGGCCCGCTCCGCGGATCCTGCCGGTGACGGTGGAAGTTTCGGTTTCTACTCCTGCACCGGTCCAGGTTATGCCGGTCGCTCTGACCGCTCCCACTCCGGCCCCTGCCGAAGAGACGGTCGAATACACCGTTCGTCACGGTGACACGCTCATCGCTATCGCGCGCCGTTACTGCGGGGACTACCTCGCTATCGCTCGCGACAACGCGATCGCCGATCCCAACTGGATCTACGCAGACAAGACCGTCCTGCGATTCAAGAACGGCTGCACCAGCAGCGCTCCCTCGGTTTTGGTGAACAGAAATGTTTCCCCGAGGGAGCTGGTCAGAAATGGCGAGGCTTCTTCGGGAAAACATCTTCCGACGCTCGTAACCCGAGCACCCGAAGCCAAGCCGCTTCCCATTCCGGCCATTCCCGCTCCGCTTCCGGCAGCTTCCGCTGCGCTCCCTTCGGCCTCCGCGCCGCAGGCTGCCGCTCTGCCGGACGAGCGCCCGCTTTCCGAGGTCTACCACAAGGAGATCTATCGCAAGGCAGCGCTCCTCAGCATCCCGGCCGAAGAACGGACGAAGGCGCAGAACGCCGAGCTCTACCGCTTGACGATGCGCATCCGTCCGGAGGTGCTGGCGCGGTATCCACTCACGAACCCTGACTGTCTCTATGCTGAGGGTCGTGAAACGGGACAAAACTGGGAAGAACAGACGCTCTTCCGGGCCCGCTGCATCCGCGAGAACTACGGAACAGTGATCGATGAAACCGCCGCCGAGCACAAGCTCGCGCCCGCCTTCATCGAGGCGCTCATCATCGCTGAATCCGGCGGCAAGCCGGACGCGATCTCGCCGACCGGGTGTACCGGTTTGAAGCAATTCTGCCTCCGCTCTTCCAAGCTGTTCGGCCTCCGCGATCGCTTCGATCCGTTCGAAAGCATCCGGGCCGGCGGCCGTCACGTGAGGGATAACCTCGAAATGTGGGGGAACAACCTCTACAAGGCGACCGCACATTGGAACGCGGGATCAGTCAGGGTCGGGACTACAGGCTTCAATGCCGCGGAGTTCCCGTTTACCCGGAACGTGCTCCGGATCCAAAGGCTGATCGAGAAGGAATCACGGCGCGTGGCGTCGGGCCAACCAGGATTGGTGCCCGTTGCCTACACGCCCGCTCGCTAGAGCAAACCGCAAGAGGAGCAGAGACTCCTCGCGTCAGATGCCCGTCCCAGAGAACTGGAGGCGGGCTTTTTCATTTGCGTCGGACTCGATCGGCGAGATACTCTGGAGCATATGGAATACCGATTCACCGGCATCATGCTCCGAAAGCGCGAGGTGGGGGAGACTGACCGCTTTTATACGTTCTTTTCGCGCGAGCAGGGAAAAGTGACCGCCATCGCCAAGGGTGTGCGCAAGGCTGAGGCGAAACTCGCGAGTTCGCTCGAGACAGCGACACTTTCCGAGATCATGGTGGCACGTACGCGCGGCACGGGGAAAATCACGGGCGCGGTTCTGGAACAGTCGTACCCGGCGCTGCATCATTCATACGAAACCGTCCGTGAAGTCACGCGTTTTTTCACGGACGTCGACCGCCTCGTCGAGGCTGAGGAGAAAGACGAGGAACTCTTTGCGCTCCTCCGCAGCTATCTCGATGCGGCGGAACGGGCGGCGGCCGAGGGACTCTCGGTCAATCAGGCGCGGCTTTTGACCGAGGCAGCATATCACAAACTCTTCGTTTTGCTTGGCTATCAGCTCGAACTCCGGAACTGTGCCATTTCGCATGAGCGGCTCCAGGCGGGCGAGCGATTTTTCCTCAGTTTCGAGTCAGGCGGCATCGTCTCGGCGGCGCATGCACGGGCGGCGCGGGATGCGCAGCCGGTATCGGAAAATGCGATCAAAACGCTCCGGCTTATGATACGCGAGCCGCTCGTGCATATCCCGAGGCTCATATTGGACACTCAGACGCTTGATGAGCTCTCACGTATCCGCGCGGGCTATCGCCGCTTCATCCGTGACTAATGGCTTTCGTGGGCGTCGGCGCTCTGATAAGATAAAGGAAAATACTTCTATGTCACTTGCCGATATCAACGAGGAGCTTCACCGTCGGAGCCGCGATGCGGAAACACCGATGCCCGGTGACCCGATCCAACCGATCCAACCGAAATCCATTCTGCCGGATCCGGTCGATGCGCCGCTTCCTGCTGTGCCGCTTGGCGACGCCTGGGGAGGCAAAGAAAAGCATGAGGAGCCGGTCGCTCCCGGGCTCAAGCCGCGGAACCCGCTCGCACGTCTCCCGAAGAAGGTTGCGCTCCTCCTTGGCGGTATCGCGCTGACGCTCATTGCGGCGGGAGTCATCTTCAAGGCAGGGGGCTGGCTCTTTACCCCGGAGAATGTCCAGGTTCTCATCACCGGGCCGAAGCGAGCCGAGAGTAACGAAGTAGTGGAATATATCATCCGCTATGAGAATAACAACTGGGTCGATCTCGATGAGGCCGAGCTCATCCTGACATACCCGGAGATGTTTCGGATTGCGGAGGGGAGCGGATTTGAAGTGAGTGCGACCCGAGCTGTATTGCCGCTCGGAACGGTCAAGAAATCCAGTCTGAACAGTGTCACTATCAAAGGATCGTTCCAGTCGCTCCAGGACCAGGTAGCGCTCTTTACGGCGACGCTCCGCGCTGCGCCGACGGGGGTCGCGAGCCGGGTCGATACTGAATATCAGTACAGTATTGCCGTAGAGAGTTCGGCGCTCATCATCGAGCTTGGCGTGCCGTCTCAGGCGGGCGATGGGCAGTTCGTCGACTATGTTGCGACCTATCGGAACGAGAGTACTGAGACGATTCAAAACCTCCAGCTCGTGATCGACTACCCGACGGGCTTTACCTATCGCGAGTCGACCCCGCTTCCCTCCAAGGGTGAAAATATCTGGAGTATACCGTCGCTTGCCCCAGGCGGATCAGGTACGGTCGCGGTCCGAGGCACGATCCAAGGGGTGCAAGGAGATGTGAAGCGTGTTTTGGCGAAAGTCGGCATGCCTCAGGGCGACGGATCGATTCTTTCGTATGCCGAGATCGAACGTCAGACCCGTATCGATGCTTCACCACTTGCGATCTTGCAGCGAATCGGATCCGAAGATCGGAAATCAGTTGCACCGGGTGATGTATTGCCATATCGGCTCATGTTCAGAAATGATGGTGACATCGGCCTGCGTGACCTCATCTTGACCGTCGAGCTCGATCCGAAGTATTTCGATGTAGCGAACATCGATTTCGGCGAAGGAGGAACGTACAATGTCGAGAAGCGGCAGGCGATTTTCCGCGCCGGCGACCGCAAAGTGCTCGGTCTCATCGAGCCGGGCAAGAGCGCTGAAGTCAATTTTTCACTTCCGGTGCGAACGGATCTCTCCTCGTACGGCAAGCCGAATCTAGAAGTCGAATCGGTTGCACGAATCGATAGTCCAGATGTTCCAACTCCGATCGGCGCGAACAAGATCGTGGCGAGCAACCGTGTTACGTACAAGGTGAAGACCAAGCCGCTTTTCGAGATGAGCGGTTACCATTTCGGCACATACGGGAATACCGGTCCGA
>CAZTYU010000052.1:0-3587 GCA_964617535.1 uncultured Bdellovibrionales bacterium
AGGTGTTGGAGGGGACCGTGATCACCTCAGTGCCGGTGTTGATGTCGGTGGTGGCGAAATTGAAGGTGAGCGAACCGGTGCCCGCGCCCATCGGCATGAGGCCGCGGAAATCGGGGACTTGGAATTCGTCGTAGACCGAGTGGGTGCCGGAGCCGGTGGAGGAGATGTCGATGGCGGAGCCGCCGCTGGTCAGCGAGAGCTTAAAGGTGGAGCTCGTAGCTGAGATGACATAATAGACAGTATTAGCGGACAGTCCAGTTGGGAGTGTGGCCGTGGAGGCGACGTGGACAATGGTGCCGTCGCTTAAACCGTGAGAGGCACTGGTGATGATGTCGGTGGACGTGTCGACAGTGAAGGTGCCGACGGCGGTGCCGCGACCAAATACGCTCGCTTTCGGGATGAGGACCGCGGCGAGGCTTGGGTAGGTGGAGGCGCGGTAGGCAGTAGAGTCGCAGATGAACCACCCCGATGGGGCGACATCCCCAGGCCACATGAGGATGGAGCCCGCAGGGGACGTGGCGGTGGCGGTCAGGGTAATGGTACCGGTGGAGCTGGTGACAGAGATGCCTGCGCCGGCGGTGAGGGATTTGTATTCGTGGGCGGTGGCACCGGAGTTGACCCCGAGGATTTGGTTCGCTGTCCCTAGTGCTAATCGAGTAGGCGCGCCTGAACTACCCCCGACGATCAGGTCTCCGGCAAACGTCATCGGGTTGAGGGTGACTTGGCGCCAGGCGGAGCCGGTGTCCCAGTAGAGCGTGCCAGTATTGACGTCAGTGACAATAATGACGCGGCCACGTATGCCTGCTGAGGGGATTTCTGCGAGTGGGTAACTGCCGGCATAAGGGACGCGGGTACGCAAATCGGTGTAGGCAGTGACGCTAGAGCCGCTGGTCACGATCGTAGCAAGCCACACAGAATCAGTTGGGAGAGCGGGCTTTGTGGGCGAGGTGCAATCGGTGAGATAGTGTGTTCCAGCTTGGCGTTGGAAGGTCGCGAGGTTGCCGGTCGTGACACGATTCGCGATGAGGTAGCAGGTCGAGTTGGCGATATAGGTGACGCTGCCAGTTTCGGTGATGTAATAGCCACCAGGGTAGGCGATGAGTGAGGTGGGTGTGTGGGTGAGAGTGCCACCAGTTGTATCGACACCCCCGCTTGTGACCATGCCGACGAATTGTTCGATATAGCGTTGGGCGTCCTCGCGTTGGAGGAAGGTCGAGAGATCGGTGATGAAGGAGCTGTTTTGCTGGGGGAGAGTCGAGTGGGTTTGATCAGCGGCCCACGTCGACGATGCCAAGAGTAGTAGGCTTAGCAGTATTCTGGTGATCAATTAACGCTCCTCCCAACTTCATACCAGACAGCGCCGTGTTTTTCGATGGTCAGGATGTCGTCGGAGCTGGATGTGAAATTGACGGCCCCTGCGAGTTTGAGGGTGGCACCGTTGACAAGGGTGGTGTTGGAGTCAGAAAACCACAGTGCAACACGTTGGGCTTCGATGCCTTCGTCGAAGGTGGTGATGCTCACGGCTCCTACGTTGGCGATGGGGAGCAGGTCGGCCTGGTAGACAGTCGGGGTGGTGTCGGCGGCGGTGTAGTAGCCAAGGCGACGACCAGCAGGAATTTCGTTGTAGACGAGGTACGGGTTGGTGCGGGTGGCGACCATGTAGACCGGGAGGGTCAATTGGGGGCCGAGGTTGTCGAGGATGGTGTGGACGGAGGTGCCAGTGGTAATATCGCCGACGATTTCGACGCCGCGCACGTCAGTGAGACTGCTACCTGACGCAAAGAATTGATTGTGAGAGATGATGTTGTTAGTGCAGTCGGCGGTGGCAGAGATGTAGGTATCGTGACCAAGGCCGACAAATTTGGCTGTGGCCGTGACGTTGGTGCGATAGTGTTGGTTGTTACGGTAGGTGATTTGGGAGCCGTTGTTGATGAATACGTCTGGGTTGGAACTGGTGTTGGCATTGTCGGCGCGGAAGAGGTTGCCCTCGAACAGAATGTTGGTGGTGCGGACAGTGGTTGGGACAAGCTGCTCACCGATCATAACGCCGTAGGCGGAGTTTTTACGGTCCAGAAATTGATTGCCGGTGATAGTGATATCGTCGGATGGTTGAGCGGTAGAGCTGTCATGCTCGATGTTGAGTTGGCAGTCATAGGCGCCGATGATGGTATTGTTGGCGAATACGACGCCGGTGCTGCGAGCGATGACAGCCGCGCACACGATCCCACCGGTTGCGACAGAACTGCGGTGATTAAGGATATGGTTGCTGATGATACGGACACCGGTGTTAGTGCCGCCGGCTTGGTAGATGGCGTGGCGTTGGGCGGAGGTGATGGTATTTTGCTCGACGGAGATACCGGTGGCGGTGGCTAGGTGAATCCCATAGCCCTGCCCTGCCGAGGTGCCGATGATGGAGGTGATGGTATTGCGATAGATAGCGCCGCCAGTGAAAGAGCCGCTGAGTGCGGCGTTGTAACTGATGCCGACGTTGAGTTCAGTGATAGAGAGGTCATGCGTGCGGACGTTGGAGATAGTTTGGCCGCTCGCATTTCCTATACCTGTTTGTGAGTAGCCAGAATTATTTTCACCGACCAACGAAAGGCCGGCTATTTCAAGATCATCAATCGTACCAACAAGCTGAAAAATAAATGCACCAGAGGAGGCACTAGAAAGAGTAAGCGTACACTTTCCGATGATAGTGAGATGCGACTTATTTGTGATCGTCCAGCCGGTTCCTGTAACGGATCTATCGCAGAGTAGTGTTTGACCCGAGCCTAGCGAATTCAGGGCTGCTTGAAATCCTGCGGTTGTAGTTTGGAACCACGAGGAGCGGACGATAGGATTAGTAGTGCTGGAGAGTACTATTGTTCCAGCACCATCACAAAATACTGGACGACCGGGCGCATCAAGAAGGGCGTTAATTGTGAGTGTCGTGCCGACATCAGGGCATATTTGACCGGCGTTGCTGATACGAAGAATCGTCGTGGCTGGTACGGTGTCATTAATAGTCGAGCGTAAAATACAACTAACGAGAAGTGGAACTGGCGCAGATCCGAGCGCGGTGATGGCTTCGTTGAGGGTGCCATAGCGACAGGCATCAAACCCCAGGTGAGGGCCGAGTGGACGTTTATCGACGACGGCGGTGATGGCGCCTCCACTGGTAGTTACGGTCATGAGAAGGACGCTATCTGCGTTTGGGATGGCTGGGGGGATAGAGGACGCGCAGTTGATGAGGTAGTGCGTGCCAGCGACGCGGATATAGCTACCCTGGTTGGCGGTGAGGTCTTTATGCGCGATGACATGGCAGGTGGAGGCGTCAGGGTAGGTGATGGTGCCGGATTCAGTGATGTAGAAACCACCGACATAGGCGGTCATGGCAGAGGGGGAGCCGACGAGGCCAGCGGCGGTGGAGTGAATGCCACCGGAGATGACGGCGCTAGAATAGAAGTCGCTGTAGCGATTCGCGTCCTCGACACGAAGGAAGTTCTGGAGGTCGCTCATGAACGAGAAATTGGCGCTGGGCACCGTCTGGTGGGTCGCCGCCTGGACCATGGGGGCAGGCATGGACAGGAGGCAGAGGACGATGG
>CAZTYU010000053.1:0-3561 GCA_964617535.1 uncultured Bdellovibrionales bacterium
GTGCTCCGGGGGTCGGATTCGAACCGACGACCAAGTGGTTAACAGCCACCTGCTCTACCGCTGAGCTACCCCGGAATGGGTGAGTTGGTAAATCGCCCATGAGGAGCGACAGGCCTATGGTAAGTCATGAAAAGGAAAAAGGCAATTCCATCGCGATGGGACTGCCTTCAAGGGGGGAGCGGGAGCTCAAAATGCATGTAGTCCTGGAGACTCTGCCACTCACCACCCCAGGTAAAGCCATGAGCTCGGAAGAGTTTTACCGGGAGCGATTCCGGCGCACATGCCCCGGGGTGATCCGGCGCATAGGCTGCTCCGGGCGGCAGGACGAGTCCGTCTTTCTGATACGGATTCACGCGCGGGTTGATGTCGATGGCACGGCCATAGGCATGCCAAGACAACTCCTGTTTCCCGGTCTTCTTCCGGAAGTGGAAGCCGACACAGTTGTTGGCCGCCATCGATCGTGCATCGTCCCAGTTAAAGGCCGCAACCGGCACCATACTCCCGAGGGGAAACCGGGCCGCAAAGAGCGCCTCGAACACTTCGGTTGCGACACGAGCGACTTCCTGGTGCACGACGAGCTGTCCGAGATGCTCAGCACCGGAAAAGTCCCGGTACGGGAGCGTGAGCACGACTTGCTCGGACACGATTCGCCGCACCTCTTCGGCAGGCCAATCGAAGCCAAGTTCGGACGGGAGCGACCGCGCCATCTCATCCGAGAGATGGTGCAGCGTTTTCGTCCGCCATCTCCGAGATGAATACATGGTGAACTCCTTGTAAGGAACCTGATTCTCCTATCCGCCCTTTGACGGAGGAGAGTTCAGGCTAACAAATGAGGCTGCTCTGAGCAAACAGCACAACCTATGGCTCTACGGAGCCAAGATATCGAGCGCCTTGGCGCCATACCACTTGATGGTCTCGTGGATATCCGGATGTGTCATGAGCTCGTCCCGGGTCAGCCAGAGACAGCCGCGACTTTTCTCGTGGTCGTCCGGTTCGCTGATATCAGTCGTCTCGGACGTAGCAAAGTAAACGAGGCTGAGGTGGCGATGGTCAGGACCGATATCATGAACGTTCAACGCGATCGGCGGAACGAGCTCGAGGTACCGTTCGTTCTGGTACTCGAAGAGCTGATTCCCCTTCCAGAGAGTCACGGCGAGACCCGTCTCTTCAAGTACTTCGCGGACGGCCGCTTCGGGCGGCACCTCATGCAGCTCGATATGCCCGCCCGGTACCAGCCACATGTCATGTTTGTCATGGTATCGGACGAGAACGCGTTTTTTCGGGACGTGCACGACAAAAACATCGGCAGTGAAGTCTATCTGGCCCGGTTCAGTATGGATGTGCGGCATAAAAATTTGAACAAAAAGGCCCCGTTGCCGGGGCCGAGTGCATTAGTAATCGCGAAGTTTTTTCAGACTCTCGTGCTCGCGGATCTTCTCGAGTGCCTTGGCCTCGATCTGACGGATGCGCTCGCGCGTCACACCGAATTCCTGACCGACTTCTTCGAGCGTATGTGTCACGCCGTCTTCGAGACCGAAACGGATGCGGAGGATCTTTTGTTCACGCGGGGTGAGCTCGTCGAGGATCGCACCGATATGCGACTTCAGGAGCTTGCGCGCCGCCATCTGGTGCGGCATGACAGTCTCGGTATCTTCGATGAAGTCTCCGAGCACCGAGTCGTCATCGTTATCCCCGACGCTCGTCTCGAGCGAGACGGTTTCCTGCGAGATCTTCTGGATATGACGGATCTTGTCGACTTCCATGTTCATCTCCGCAGCGATTTCCTCCGCGAGCGGCTCACGGCCGAGTTCCTGGACGAGACGGCGGGTGACCTGAGCGTATTTGTTGATCGTCTCCACCATGTGGACCGGGATACGGATGGTGCGGGACTGGTCGGCGAGTGCGCGCGTGATCGCCTGGCGGATCCACCAGGTCGCATAGGTCGAAAACTTGAAGCCCTTGCGGAAGTCGAATTTCTCGACGGCGCGGAAGAGGCCGATGTTTCCTTCCTGGATGAGGTCGAGGAGCGAGAGATTGTGCGAACGGCCGACATACTTCTTCGCGATCGAGACGACGAGCCGGAGGTTGGCTTCAGTCAGTCGCTGCTTTGCGACGAGGTCGCCTTTTTCGATGGCCTTGGCAAGCTTCACTTCTTCCTCGGCAGTGAGGAGGGTGACACGGCCGATTTCCTTCAGGTACATCTGGACCAGGTCCGAGGCATCATCGCTCTCGCCGAGATCCATCATCTTGTCTTTCTTCTTTCCCTTTTCGACGACCTCTTCTTTTTCCTCATGCACTTTCAGCATTTCCTCGGATCCGACGATCCGGACGCCCGACGTCTCGAGCTGCTCATAGAGGTTTTCGAGGTTATCGAGGTCCTGTTCGATGTCCGGGAGAATGTGGATGATCTCGTCTTCCGTGACAAAACCGCGCTGTTTGCCACGAACGAGGAGTTCCTCGAGCGCACTATGGGCGAGTTCTTCGCGCGACGACTTCTTGGCGACGGCTCCTTTTTTCGCGGGGGTTTTTTTCTTGGGCGCAGCCTTTTTATGGACATGCTTTTTTAGTGTCCCCTGCTTCGCTTTCTTGCGGAGCGGCGGCTTTTTGGCGGCTTTCTTAGCGGCCGGTTTCTTGGCGGCTTTCTTGGCGGCCGGTTTCTTGGCGGCCGGTTTCTTCGCTGCCGGTTTCTTCTTTTTCAAAGGTTTTTTGGCCATAACAAAGGAAAAAATTACGTTGGTAGGCTTACGTTAGCAAATTTCACCCGTTCTGGGAAGCATCGCCCCGCGTCAAACGTGCAAATTCTTTGAGTAGTCGGCGTTCCTCATCCTTGTTCCCCGATTGGCGTGCTGCCTCCAAGGCACGTCCGATATCGATACGCTCGTCCTTGTCATGAAGCTCCGTCCGAAGCTCGCGCAAGTACTCAGCTGCCGTCTCAGTAGCGAGCGACGTACGGTCCGCCCCCTCCTCTTTGAACCGTGGAAGTTCGAGCGTCCGGAAAAGGACATCACTCGCCGCGCTCTGCAGGCCCCGGTCCTCGATCGCCCCGACGGGATCCGATGGGTTATTGCGGATGAAGAACGCGAGCGGATGGAACAAGATGAAATCCCGTACCGAAGCGTCAGTCTCGGCCATGGCCACGTCCCAAGCTCGGTGCGAGACGAGCGCGAGGCCGATGATTCCTTCGCGGAGCACCTCAGAACGGCGCCCGAACGACTTCGGCAGGAATGTCTCAACCGGCCGACTTTCGACAAAGGCCGTCCCGCGCTGCATCGATCGGAATGCCTTTTCGACCGTTGCCTGTACGACTTTTGGATCAGCGCCGATCGCCTCGGCGAGCGCTTTGGTCCAATGGGCACGGTCGAGGTCATTCGGCGTCGCCGCGAGGAGCTCGGCATAGCGTTCGACGATCACCCGTTTCCCGTCCTGCGAATTGGCTTCCGGAGAACGGAGGAGCGAGTCGAGGAAATACCGCATGGCGGGTACTGCGCCGTCCACGGCCGAGCGGAGCAGGTCCGGATTCTCACGATTCATGTCGGCCGCGTCCTTGCCGCTCGACAGCGC
>CAZTYU010000054.1:0-3455 GCA_964617535.1 uncultured Bdellovibrionales bacterium
CGGGTCTGTCTCGCCTTGCGGCGCCGTCCCCCGCCGCGACACACGCGAGGGGGGAGCGAACCGGGCTAGTGCAGGGCCGATGCCAGGGCCAAAACGGGAGAATCCGATAGCTAGAAAACGCCGGAAAACCGCTGTTTTCGATGGCCCGGAGATTGCTTCTTTACAGTGGGAACGTAGTTTTACCTGTCAAATTTTGTCGGTTCCCGATTATCCGGTGACAATTATTGGCACCCCGCTTTTCTGTCGTGGTTTCCACTACTTAGCCGTCGCGAGGCCGTGGCCATATGTGGCACTACGTGACGAATATTGGCAGGAACGGGAATTGCTTATCTGGCATGGCACGGAGCTTGCCTATTGCGACGAATCTGCGAATTCTCGAGAGCTCTCGAGCGCTCAAACCGCAACCCTGGTACCGCCCGAAGCGGTCGATTCCTGGGAAACCTGGAAAGATCGGGGGCGATATCGCCCCCGATCTTCGCCCTACGCTATACATAGTGCATTGCAAGGTAATGTAGCGCCAGGGTAAGCCTGGAATTGACGCAAACCTGTCTAGATCGCGCTCTAGGGGCTCTTGCGGGGCCGGATAGTGCTCTAGCGTGGTAGGGACGGATGGGAGGGGTTGCGGGCGCTCTAGGCCCCTTCTAGGCCCAGCAAAGGGCATGTTTAGGAGCGCGTTCAGGTCACTCCCGGCGCGCTCTAGTCTCGCCCGGCGACGCGAGGCAGAGCTCTAGCTTTGGCACGATGCTTGCTAACGCGAGCGTCATAGGGCGACGCGGGCATAGGGGGGGAGGGGGGATTCAGAGGGGGGAAGAGGGGGGAGGTACTCCCTTTCAAATACGCAGTGAATTTTTGAAATTCAGTTCTCCCCTTCAAATACGCAGTAAATTTTCAGAATTCATTTTCGGAATTTGATTTTCGGAACGCTGCGAGCAGGTTACAGCAAATTTTTTAGAATTTTTTTTTCGGTAACCTTTTCGAAAGAGTCTTCTTAGTAACTTGGAGGTTACGAAGTAACCTCCAAGTTACCTTCTCAGGTATCGCTAGATACCTGAGAAGCTTGCATTGCGGTTCGACCCCCGCGATTGGCTAGCGCCAATCGCTTCCCCCTTCCAGGGGGACTTTGCTTGAGGTTTCTTTAAGACGAGGAAGATTACGCGAGTTACGTCAGATTCGTAACTCGATAAATACACTTTCTCCCGGCGCATACTTGGGTACGAGGGGAGAGGGCAAAGGTTACAGAAAAATCGTACGCGCTATGTCGATTTCTTTGTAACCCTTAGAAACAAGGGGTTTGGCGATGTAACCTTTCTGTAACCTTTGTTTCTGCTGGGAAAACCGCTGTAACCTTTTGAAGTTGCTAAAAACCTTCAATTCGCTATGCTGAAGCCAGGTTAACCTTCCATCCGGAGAATGAATAGAAATGGCATCTGAAGTTTACAACCCGTCCGTAGAGATTGCTTCGCTTCCCTATCCCCTCACAGGAGCGCTCAAGGGCGGGCAGCGAATCATCCTCTCTTACTCACCGAGCGATCTGGCGTCTGCTTCGCCTTCGCTAGCCTCAGCGTTCCGTGTTCGTGACATTGGAAGCTGGTCAGGTTCGGTGGATGACGCTTCTTACGGTTTGGCCGCTGCGCAGACGACTGCTCAAACGGTCACAATCAACGACGCGACTACAAACGCTGTAACCGTCGGAATGACCCTTAGTCACACGACTTCGGGCACAGCTGCAGCGAACATCGGCGCTGGGCTTCTCTTCAAGGCTGAGAACGATGCCGGGACTGCCAAGAAGGCTGGCGCGGTTGAGGGTGCGCTCTCTACCGTTACTGCTTCTTCTGAAGTTGGCGAAGTCAACATCCGCCCTGCGGTTGCAGACACACTTGTAACCGGTCTGAAGGTTACAGGCGTTGCCTCCGCCGTGAACGGTATCACTGCGCTTGCTTCGGCAACTGGCGTGGCTGTCCGCATGTTTCCTTACGGAGAGACCAATGCCAGCCTTCGCCTTGCCGGTAAAGGTACAGGCTCTGTAGCGCTCACCAACCCGGCTAACGACGCCCTGCGCGTCGAGGCCAACGCTACCGGTCTCGGCTTCTTTGCTGCCACTCCGGTGGCCCAGCAGGCTGCCCAGACGGCCCTTACAGTCACTGTCGCGGGGGACATGCCGGGTCCAACAGCCGGAGAAATCACCACCCGCCTTAACCTGATCGAGAACCGACTTAACGCTGTGTCGACCGCGCTCCGCAACCTTGGCCTTATCGCCACCTAACAATACCTGATAACGCAAGAAGGGCGGGAGGGCTTTGATGCCCTCCCGCCCTTCTTATTTCTTCGAGCTTCTAACTAGCTCAGTCGCGGCATTGTGTCCGTTTCTTGCTTCACGAGCATGGGCTCGTGGATAACAAGAACCTTACCCTGCCCAGGAAAGATGCAGACTTCTTGCACGCAGTTCCCAGACTGGCAGAGTCTGCACTCCTCGTTCTCGTCATGGTTTTCTTCGTAGAAGCACCAATGATTGACGCTCCAGACAGCACCAACTCTAATTGTTGCTGTTCCCTCAGCATCAGCTTCGGTCTTGATCCAGCAGCCATCTCCGCGACGAATTGATGTAAAGGTGATAACAGGTACTGAATGCTCTATTTGGTTAATCACTTGGGCATTCTCGCATTCAGGCGGCTTAGTTCGTGCAGTCTGCGCCAGCCACCAGCGCCAATCGTCCAAGTGTGCGATTCTTTAAGCCTTAACCAATCTTTGCATTGCGCGACATCAATGCAGTTAAGTAGCTTGTTTGAGTCCGGATACTGGTCTTTATAGCCGGGCAGGCCAAACAGGTTTGGTGACAGTTTCCAGACAGCAACGAGCAATTCAGAAAGGTTTACAACGCCTTTCCCGTTCTGGGATACCTGCTCAGCTGCTCGAAGTGTGACTTCTTCTGGCAGTAAGAAGTAAGCGACTTTCTTACGCCGTGGAAGCTGCTTGGTTGGCTTGGTAACCGCGGCAGGTTGCGTGCACGCTAGGCACTTAGTCGCATCGCGACCTTTATGCCCTGTGTTTAGCCTGCCTCTGCGTTCAAGCGGTAGGTAAGTTCTGAAGTCTAGTTCTGGTGTAGTGTGCCAATGTGTCATCGCCTAAGCCGTATTCTGCCAAACTCAACCTTGTTGTCTGACTTACTCTTTGAAGTTCGGGCACCTTCGCGAGCAATCCAAAGAGCCATCAACAAGTCACCCGTGTGTTTGTTAGGCATGTATGCGTACATTTCGTCGCACAGTTGCTTAACTTCTGGCTCTGCAGACTCAAGATTACCTTCCCAGGACGGGATAGTCCAGCAGCCCATGGCCAATTCGTTTGCCAGGCTCTCGACACCGTACATTGGATCGTACTTGTTTCTTCCGGTATAGAAGGCGTTTACTTTGCAGCTGCGTCCGGACATGTTCATGAGCTGGATCAACATGTCCTGGGCG
>CAZTYU010000055.1:0-3007 GCA_964617535.1 uncultured Bdellovibrionales bacterium
AGCGCGGAGGACTTGATCATGAGAACGGATGCGTGCTGACGCATGAGAGAACCCCCTTTCGAGTGGTTGGGACAGGACATGGGACGGGAAAAGAACTTCAAGAAAATATCACCTATTTTCCCATATTTGTCAATCTCATGACTCGCTCGGACCATTGACAGACAGTCGCTTTTGCCGTTAAATGACCAGTCGGCTCCCGAGCGTTACCCGAGGGACCGGCAGGTCCCTTTTGTCCCTTTCCACAAACGCTTTTGAGGAGTCCCTCATGTTCCGCCGCATCATCCCCGTGATCTGCCTCACGCTCGGCCTCGTGCTTTCTGGCGCCGCCTCGGCCCAGTCCCTCGCCCGCGCCTGCAGCAGCGCACTCCCCGACGTCCCGATCCCGCCCGATGCCCTCCACAAGGTGGAAGTGATCCAGCCCGAATACCAGCCGCCGCAGCGGATGGCGAGCCTCGGCTTCGACCACATCGTGGCCACCGTGAACGTGGTCACCACCTACCCGTGCAGCCGCGGGTTGGGCTCGATGGTCGAGATCCAGAGCCTCCGGCTCATCCGCTACGATCCGGCCACCCGGGTGCGCTACACCGAACAGACCGTTGTCGCCAACACCGCGAACACGCTCGTCGGCGGCACCTGGTACCGGGAGCCTTCCTGGTTCCTGGGCGGACAGCCGAACCCGCAGCCCTGGCTAACCTGGGTGAACAACGGCAACTTCGCCGTTAGCATGGAGTCGGCGCCGCTCGGCGTCTACCACTGGTGGAGCCAGCCCAGGCTCCGGGCCCAGGCCGGCTATCCGTACTTCGTCGAAGCCCGGCTCCGCGTCATCGGCGACACCCGTGTCCAGCTCGGTCTCGACTACTGGCGCGGCGCGGCGACGAGCTACAACGGCTACTCGGCCGGCTGTGTGAACTCGAACAACTGCGAAGCGTACCAGTCGCACTGGATCGGCCCGACGAACGGCCAGTTCGTCACCGTCACGACGCCCATGACCCTCTACAGCAACTGATCCAACGGATCGCTGCCCTCCGGCCGCCCGGCTCCTACGAGCTTTTGGGCGGCCTTCTTTTTTTTCCAAAATAGCAAACGCCTCTGTGCTATGCTTTCTGTATGAGCAATCCTTTCGAAACTCCGCCGCAGGAACCGCCGCGCCCCAAAGCCGAAAGAGAGATCCCTGATCTCCCCCATCCGAAACCGTACACGCCCGCCGAGATGGCGGCAGCCAAAGCGCGGCTCGATGCGGATTATGTCGAGCCCGAAAAACCGGAAGTAAGCATCAGCGAAAACGAGCGCCGCATACAGGAAGCCATCGCGCTTCTCGACGCATTTGAAACCAAACACTCCCTCGTCGCACTCCAATCCATCACGGCTATTTCACTCACCGAACTTGGGAACCATCCGCTGCGGCGGCCCGCGCAGATCGACCTCATGGCGATCACTCGCGCCCTCGAGCCGATCACCGGCCCGAGCCGAGCCGCGCTCGACGAACGCTACCGCCGCTACTCCCGGGCCATCGGGATCTACAATGCGGCTGAAAAACGCCTCGACCACGACCGCTAGCGGGCGGCCTACTGTATAAAAAGAAAAAGGAGCGATGCAGCAGCATCTCTCCTCGCAAAGAATAGGAACAAGTCAGAGCCGCGGCTCGGGGCGCATCGGACGGGGTAGATCCGGAAGCCCACAAGTCTCATGCGGATGACTCGCCTCCTGCGTTTAGCCATGAGGGTCAGTCGGACGGGCGGCCAGGTCCCGACTGATGATCTTCATGTTGTTCGCTCCGTTTCGGTTCCCCAGATTCGGGAGCGAGCCTTCGAGAGTGGCCGTCATGAGGGCCAGAGGGCGGAGTGGCCCGCCACCTCGACCATCCATGCCCGGGTGCTCGCAGTTGCCGATGAGCAGCCGGCTGGACAACAACGCAGGGAAGGAACTCTTGTTCGCGCTACTCGGAGCGCTCTGAAAAAGGAACTACTGCATCAGGATTCTCGAGAGAAGAGGAGGACATGCGTTGCATACCTCCCCTTCGAAGAGGTCGGTCGACGAGCGGTGACCCGCCGACCTTCCCCCAGCGCTTTGCTGGCACTGCCGTCATCTACTTTCCACCCCGCGCGGCTAAGAGAACGGGTGTTTGGAGCGGAAAGAGGCGAAGGAGCCTAGAGCCTTGGCCGGTTGGGTTATGAGCCGCCGGACCTTTCACGACGTGGTACTACCCACGCCTGCGCTGGAAGAAATTTTCGAGATCGCGGTCTCTCGAGAAGCCTGATATTGATGAACTTGCTTGGACGGGAGTATCGCAAACTCACTACTGAAAGTCAAATGAAAGAGGGAGCGGCGCGGCCATCTCCCTCGAAAACTCCCGAGCAGAAGTAGCGTCAGTTGTGACGGAGACGGAGCTCCGGACGCAGTTCGGCGATCGAATGTGTGACGAGGTACTTGCCGAGCGGCACAGCCCGGGCTGGTGCGTGACCGACCGCGAAGTCGAGCACAACGCGCGGTACCGGCGCACGCTCGTACGGGATGCCGCAGAGCTGCATGAGCTGGAGATAACGGCGCACCATCACGGTAGCGTCGTGCGCATGGCGCTCGGGCAAACGAGGATCCGGCCGATCCTTCCCCTCGAAGAGCGGGAACGTGATCGACAGGTCGAGCGTGTCGGCCGTCCACATCTTGGGACCAGCGAGCGCCTCGCCAAGCGAGACGATGAAGCGTGCGACCCGGGCCGGACTTCCCTTGCCCTTGAAACCGAGCTGCATGTCAGCCTCGTATTTGCCGCCGGTCACAGCGACCTTCGCGAGCGCGAGCGTACCGCCCTTGTCCTGGAATTCCGGGATCGGAATCGGCCGGAACGCGGGCGACCAGAGGAACACGAGCGTCGAACGGATTTCTTCCATGGTTTTCTCCTTTTGGGAGCTGCCAAACACTGGTCTTGCCAAGGCAAAACCGCTAAAGAACGTGCCGCGAGTATCGCAAATCCGACTGGGCGAGTCAAATACCTGACTATTGCAAATAGTCA
>CAZTYU010000056.1:0-2997 GCA_964617535.1 uncultured Bdellovibrionales bacterium
TCGCCAACACGAACGGCGTCACTGGTCTCGCCGTGAACTTCACCAACAACCCATCCGTCGCGGGGAACAGTGAGTACGCGGTCCGCATCCAGAACCAGCTGACGGCCAATACCACCGACAACGCTCTCAGTGCCCTCCTCCTCCTCGACAACGCTGACTCGACCGCTTCCGGAACAACGGTTGTGACCGATGCCATCGCCATCACGAACAGTGGCGGCTCTGGCTACACCAACTTCCTCAACACCCCGACTCTCGACATATCGGCCGCGGGTGCGATCACCGGAGCGACGGGGATTACATCATCAGGGACGATTACGTTCACTGGACTGAATACGGGTGGCGTCCTGTATGGCAATAGCGGTGGTTCGGGGGTTATCTCTCAGACAGCTACTCCTACAGCGGCGCAACTCCTGGTCGCCAATGGTTCGAGTGTCCCGACCTTCGTCGACATGTCTGGTGATGCGACTATCTCGACCGCGGGTGTTCTCGCCATCAGCGCCAACGCCGTCGCGCTTGGTACTGACACCACTGGCAACTATGTTGCGAGCATCACAGCGGGCAATGGTATTGCCGGAACTTCAGCTGGTGAGGGAACAACCCCGACTCTCGATATCGATCTCCTTGATGTCGATGATTCAACCGGAGGTATCGCTTCGAATTCCGGTCTCGAATTCGCCGGCGCTTCCAACGACGAACTCACCCTCCTCCAGGGCTGTGCGGATCTCGAGGTACTCGCTTGGGACAACACGACGAATGAATGGGAGTGTGCCAGTATCGCTGGGACAGGCGGCGTCACGGGTACGGGCTCCAACGGCCAAGTCACCTACTGGACCGGCACCTCAACGATCGCTGGTGAGAACCAGCTAAACGTCTCACGTGGAGGGACGGGAGTGAACGGCTCCGCTGCCAGTAACGGCACCCTCCTCATCGGCAATGGTACGGGTTACACCCTCGCGACGCTCACTCAGGGTTCCGGCATCACGGTGACCAACGGCTCTGGTACCATCACCATCGCCTCCACCCTCGGTACCGCCATCGATACGACCGAGATCACGGACGGCACCATCACCGGTACCGACATCGCCGATGACAACCTGGACTTCATCGACTTCGAAGACACCCTCGATCTCGATGCCGCCCTCACCCTGAACCAGACCACCAATACCTGGAGCCAGACCTTCACTGGCACAACAACGACGGGCTACAGCTACACCGCCACCTCCCTCACCACGGGTTCTGCCCTGAACGTGACAAGCACGAACACAGCGACCACCAACACCGCCCTCAGCCCGGTTCAATTCAACCTGACCAATGCTCAAGCCACCAATGCCAACACCAACGGTGTCACCGGTCTCGCGGTCAACTTCACCAACAACCCATCGGTCGCAGGAAACAGCGAGTACGCGGTCCGTATCCAGAACCAGGTGACTTCGAACACGACTGACAATGCCCTCTCCGCCCTCCTCCTCCTCGACAACGCCGATACGACCGGTACCGGGACGACGGTCGTCACCGATGCCATCGCCATCACCAACTCCGGTGGTTCTGGCTTCACCAACTTCCTCAACACCCCGACTCTCGACATATCGGCCGCGGGTGCGATCACCGGAGCGACGGGGATTACATCATCAGGGAGCATCACCTTCTCTGGTCTCACCGCGAACTCTTTCCTCTACTCGGGTACCGGTGGCCTTCTGACCACGACTGCAGCTCCGACCAATGGTCAACTCCTCATCGGTTCGACTGGTGCGGCCCCGGTGGTAGCGACACTCACGGATGGAAATGGCATCAATATTACCGAGGGAGCGGGTACTATCACGATTGCACTCGGCGAATTGGCTTCCGATTGGACCAACACGAGCGCTGGCGATATCATCCTGGCGAATGCTTCATCTGACTTACGGATTCTTGAATCAGCCGGAGGGTCGTTCTACGGAATCTTCGATGTTGCCGATCTTTCGGCATCGAATAAAACGTACACCTTTCCGAATGCTTCGGGTACGGTAGCGCTTCTCGACGGTGCCCAGACATTTACGAGCGCGACCTGGAACGGTACGGCCATCGGCGCGCAGTATGGCGGCACAGGTATCAATACGAGCGCTTCAACCGGCATCCCGACTATTTCGTCGGGAACGTGGAGTGTCAGCAGTACGATCGGAGCGAGCTATATTACGGCGGATTCTCTCGACTTCACCGAGTTCCAGGATCAGCTCGACCTCGATGCTAGTACCGACATCCTGGCAGATGGATCGGAGGTCCTCTCCATAACCAATACCGGTACGGGAAACAGCTTCGTGGTGAATGATGCCAGCGGAGATACTACACCCTTCTTCATTGATGCTGCTGGCGATGCGCATGTGGGGAGGGAGCTCAATATTTATCGGGATACCCCGGGTGCCACCTATACCTATCTGAGTTTTGATGGGGGGGTAAACAATATCGGCATGGATGGTGGAAGCACGAATCTTGTCTTCCAAAACAATGTCGGTGGTTCGACGACAGCCGAAATTGCTCGCTTCCTTAATGTGAACGGCGAGACCAACGGCGACTTCGGCATTGGTGATACATCTCCCGATGGCCGCCTCGATTTCGACCTTTCCTCCACGAATACCACCGCCGGCACCCGTTACGGCGCCAACTTTACCGTCTCTGACACTGGCGTTGTGACGACCGGAACTGACACGACGTATGGTCAGTCGATAGCTGTGACGCGGACCGGTGCGACTGGCGGTACGATCAATACGTATGGTCTGAACATTGCCGTCACCGGCGATACGGGCGGCACGAGTACCGCGACCGGTCTCGCCGTCGCGGTCAGCGGTGCGGATACCAACTACGCTGCGACCTTTACCGGTGGCAACGTAGGAGTTGGAACGACGACCCCCACCACCCTCTTCGAGCTCTACGGCACAGGCAGTGCTGACGCTATCGCCACTCTGACTGCTCCTGACGCCACCTATGACCCGATCATGAAGTTCCGCACCGGCTCTACCCCAG
>CAZTYU010000057.1:0-2972 GCA_964617535.1 uncultured Bdellovibrionales bacterium
TTGTTGTTTGAATCTATACCGACAAGTAGCATGTCGTGCTACCTGTTAGATGCGGAGAGGGAGGGATTCGAACCCTCGAGAGCGATTAAGCCCTGCCACGTTAGCAGTGTGGTGCCTTCAGCCAGCTCGGCCACCTCTCCAAAATACGCTTTACTCTAGCATAGCGGACAGAGCGCTTCAAGCCTAGGAAAACCAAAAAAAGAGAGTCCGCACCGCGAGGGTTTGGACTCATGGAAGCCCCCGGGTGGGGGCGTCGTTGGGAGAAGTGCTTCAACATTGGAAGCGTACTGCTAGTATACGCCCGACGGACTGGATGGCAAAATCCAAGCCGGATGCTATACTGCCACATCGTATGGATTCTCCGCTCCAATCAGCTGACCATCAGGAAAAGGTCCAGCGCGTCCAAAAGGCAATGCGCTCGTTTTTCGCATCAGGGAAACAGGCCCGCATCTACCATGGCGGCACGAACTGCACGCGTCCCTATGAGAGAACTCGTGCCACATCGGTCGATATCAGCGACTTTGGGGCGGTACTTTCCATTGATCCGGGGCAGGGAAGCGCCTGGGTCGAGCCCAATGTCCCGATGAAGTCCCTCGTCGATGCGCTCATCCCCAAAGGCGTCATGCCGCCAGTCGTCATGGAACTCCGGAGTATCACCGTCGGTGGCGGCATCCAAGGCGGTGCCGGCGAATCAAGCTCGTTCCGCTACGGCCCGTTCCATGATAACTGCCTCGCCTTCGAAGTCGTACTCGGTAATGGTGACGTCGTCATCGCCTCTCCCAATGAGAACGCCGACCTTTTCTATGGCCTCCCCTGCACCTACGGGACGATCGGCATCATCACGGCTGCTAAACTTTCGGTCATCCCGGCAAAACCATTTGTCCGCCTCCGCTATGATCGCGTCGCAAGTCATGAAGAGATGCTTGCTCGGACTAAAGAAGCTGTTGCAAACGAATCAATCGACTTCATCGACGGCATCATGTTCGCCCCCGATCTCGGTGTCCTCATGACCGGCCGGATCGCCAGTGCAGCCGATGGTCGGCCGCTCCAGGAGACGCTCCGTGCCCAGGACGACTGGTTCTATCTCCAGGCGGAAAACATCATGCGGCAGCATTCTTCTTTTGAGACCGTCCTCCCCATCCGAGACTATTTCTTTCGCTACAACCGCGCCGCTTTCTGGACAGGACGCTACGGTTTCGACCTCCTCAATCTCCCCTTCGTCCGTCCGCTCCGCTTCCTCCTTGCCCCCATTTTCAAAACCCGCATTCTCTACCGCCTCCTCCACCTCACGGGATTGTCGCAGCGCTACCTCATCCAGGATTGCAGCCTGCCGGACAACCAGACGCTTCCCTTCCTGGAATTCCTCGATAAAAAAGTTGGGATCTACCCGCTTTGGATCTGCCCGCTACTCCCACCAAAGACAGCAAAGGTAGCGACCTATGGATTCCTCGATACGCCGCTCATGATCAACATCGGCGTCTGGGGAGAGAAAAACTTACCGCACGATGCGTTCGTCGCCCTCAACCGCGAACTCGAAGCCGAAGTCTCGCGGCGGAAAGGCTGCAAAGTCCTCTACGCCCATAGCTACTACACGCGCGAAGAATTCTGGAGCATCTACCGGCAGGACTTGTATGAAAAACTCCGGGCACGTGCTCAGTCGAAAACAGTTTTCCCAGATATCTACGACAAGATCGTGGTGAGATCCAAAGTCCGCCCGTCTATTTTCCGCGGCCTTGTGCGCGGACTCCTGCCACCCTACCGTTTGCCGCTGCGTTGAGAGAAAAAGAAAAGGCCCCGCGTGGTGTGTTTACCATACGGGGCCCGAGAGGGCTTGGTCGGAACTATGCCGACCAGTGGCGGGTCACTTCCCGTCCACCTTCATTCCCTTGCCCTTGCCATCGACGACGGTGGGTGCCGTCTCCAGCCTCGAACCGCAGATGTCTTGCGGCGTCCGTTTCGGAACGCGCTTGATGCTGCCGTCGGGCTGGGTCACTGGGCACTTGCCATCGTCCTTGGGCGTGTGCGGCCCAGTGAAGATGACACGGCCGGTGACGCGGGGTTCCTTCTTGAGGTCGAGCGAGGGCTCGGCAGCCGGAGGCGGCGCGGGCGGAGGCGGCGGGACGACGATCAGGGCAGCCGGAGGCGGCGCGGGCGGAGGAGGCGTTGTGTCTGCCTTCTTGACCCGGTACTCGCACGGCATCGCGATTACGCCGATGCTCGCATGAGACGCATTGGCCGACAGGCTGGTGCCGACGCCGAACGCGCTCGAACCGGCGTGATTGGCCGATCCGCTCCCGCCGCCGCCTTGGGTGGCATGGGTCGCGATCATGTAGAGCTGGTGGCCCCACGCAATCACGACGCGTTCGTAGATCGGCGCCGGCAGATCGATCATCTCCATGCGGAACTTCTCGTCTGCGCGGCCGTCGAGTTCGCCGTGCATGGTCTTGAAGTCCTCGCGGCCATGCCAGAGGCCCCATACCCGCGGGACATAGAAGGCGTTGTCGTAGGGCTTCACCTTCCACTGCGCACCGCACTCGCCGTACTTCCGGAGCTCGATCCCTGCCACTGTGAGGGTGGGCGGGAGCGGCGCCGTCTGCACCGGGTTGTAGACCAAGCTGCGGCTCTGGTCGGTGATGGTCACCGGCGAGCCGTTGTTGTTCGCCTCGGCGCGCGATTCGTTGTCGATCGCGATCTGGTTCTCGAGCGCCTGGCGCTGCTCCGGGGAGAGTGCCACCGTTGTCGAGACCGTGTTGCGCATGTCGGGTGACATCTGCGCGTAGATCGACGCCGCGGTCCGGATGTCGTTCTGGCTCACGGCCTGAGCGAACTGGGCCTGCAGCTGGGCTTGCGCCTGCCGCTGAGCCTGTTCCTGTGCCTGGCGCTGTTCCGCCGTGAGGGCGGGAGCAGCAGGCGTGATCGGCGGCAGCGTCGTACCGGCACAATCGGGGTGATTGCTGCCGTGCTGACGGAGC
>CAZTYU010000058.1:0-2931 GCA_964617535.1 uncultured Bdellovibrionales bacterium
GGATATCCAGAGGTACCTGATTCCCCTGCCGCTTCAGCGACCATCTCGGCAAGCTGGCCAAGCGTGCGGTGGCGGCCGCCGATCTCGCCGGTGTCGGTCCTCGGGTAGACGCGCACGACCAGCAGGCCACCACGGTCGGCGGAGATCGACACCCGGGCACTCATGCGGTGGGCGTTGACGACCAGATGCGTCAGTTCCGAACTGTCGAACGTGGCGAACTCGCCGAATCGGATACGGATCTCGATGCCCTTCCAGCATGAGCGAAACCCGCCGTCGAACCGGGTTCGACCAGTCACGGGGATGTTGTAAAGGCCGGTCGCGACGCCTTGGAACACGTCGAGCAACCGCACCTGGTCGTCGGTCAGCGGAGAACGAGGGTACGACTGGCGGTACCACTTGCCCCACTTGGATAGAGGTTCGGTCAAGGTATTCACGGTTCTATTGCCTCCTCGCCCCCATTATGAGTCACGTGTCAAGCCCTCTGCATGTCCCGCTTCACGCCCTGGTACCTCGTCGGGCCGTTCCAGGCGATCGACTTCCACGGCAGGCCACGACCCTTGAAGTCGTTGCCGGTGGTGGCGGCGTAGGTTCTCGCTTGCGCCCACCAGCGCCAGACGAACCACATGGCCATGACCGTATCCTGCTTGAGATCACGGCCGCTTCGATCCGGGCGCCAGCTCAGCAGCTCGGTGACCAGAGGCTCTAGTCGTCGACGAGTGAGGTCGTCACCTGCGGCCAGCCGGATCTCACCTCGGCTGAAACTCGATGCCATTGCCCCCACGCCCAGTACAGGGTCGGCTTTGATGCCGGCAGTGTCGTGCTCTCGCATGGTGAAGCCCCAGTGGGCGGCGATTTCGGCGAGACGATCATCTCTCGCAAAGCCTTTCTGCATGGCCGTCGTCTCCATCACGACGAACTGCGGACGATATCTCGCAGCGAAGCCGTCGATGACGCCGAGGATCTGCTCGGTTCTTCCCAGCCCGTAGTCCACCTGGCAGTCGATGATGCTGAGACGGTCCTGCTTCCACGAGGCCGCTATCACGGCATTGCCACCACCCAGGGCAGGGTCGACGCCCAGGATCATGGCCTCACCGTCCTGAGGTTCGGCGAAGATTCGGGTATCCCAAGCCTGATTCACCATGTCCTCGGTGAACGGGTTGGTCCCTTCGCTACGAGGCGCCTGCATGAAGTTGCGCCACCACGCCGACTCGCCCACGATCTTGCGCTTCTTCTCGAGCCGTTCGGGCGACCACTGCTCGGGCCACAGTGGCTCGCCGTCAACGAGCGCCGGCAGCAGGACGAGCTTGTTTACGATCTCCAAGTCGAGAAGCTTCTGATAGAAGTCGTCCTCGCCGACACGAGTGCCCAGGATCACGGTGCTGCCCGTCTTGACCACACGGCTGAGGAAGTCCTGCCGAAACATGTCGACGTACTTCTCGCTCAGATTGAGGGTCTTCAATGACTGGATGTCGTCAACGATGAGCAAGTCGGTACGGGTGCCCTGCACCTCGGTGCCGATCGAGACCGTCTCCAGGTTGTAGTCACGCTCGTCGTTGTTCGATAGAGCTAACTGAATGTAATCCTGCGTCCACGGGCGGCCCAACTTCTCCTGGCCCTTGGTGTAGAACGGCCCGTAGGTCTCGATGTAGGTCGCATACTGACCGAGATCGGTCATGCGGCGCTTCACCGTGTTCATGATCTTGTCGACCTGCCCCTTACGGCCGACGAGGAGGATGCGCAGGTTCGGGTCTTTGCCGAGGCGGTAGCAGATGTAGTCCTGCACCAGCGTCGACTTGCCGTGCTCCGGTGGCACCAGCACCATCGAAATGTTCTCGTTGGCCAGCGCCTCGCCCTCTTCGATCACGTCGATGATCTTGCGGTGATGCCAGAACGTGTCGTAGCGGAAGCACTTCTTGCGGAAGTCCTCGAACTGCGAGTTGGCCTTCGACACCCGCTGACGCTGCGCCTTGCGCATGGAGCCGGCGTTCACCCGCACGGCATCCTCTTCGGCCTTCAGGTTCGGCCAGCGCTTGCGCCACTGGTACATCGTGGGCGGCTGAATCTTCAGCTCGGCCAGGGCCTCCATGACGGTGTGGCCCTCACGGAGAAGGTCGATGTATTTCTGGTACCTGATTTCGCTCTGCTTGCGTAGTTCCTTCGGGCTCGGGCGCAGCTTCTCCCGGCCCTCCACCACCACGCTGGCGAGCGTCTTCGGGTCGGCGAAGCCCCGGTCGATCCGCATCTGCTTCTTGAGTTCGGCCACCTCATCGACGGTCCGCTTGCTCTTGACCGGGAGCAGTCGCTCGGCCTTGGCCCGCTTGAAGTCGTCTCGTCGGCAGGGGTTGCAGAGGTCGTAGACGGCCTTGGCCTTGTCGGTCCGCATCCGGCGATCGCAGCGCACGCAGCGCTTGGGCTCGTAGGCGAACAGCGGAGCGTCCTTGGCGGCCGGGGGCAGCGGCTCGGGCTCGTCGTCAGGCGGCGGATCGTTGGGGACGTCACTCATCGCCGTAGTCCATCACTTCGGAGTTCGCATAGTGCTCGGCGTAGAGCACGTCGGGGTCTTCGCCTTTGTGTGCCCTGCGCAGGGCGTCAAGGAATGCCTCGCCCGAGATCGTCCACCATCCGAGGTCGCTCATCTTGAGCCACAGCATACGCCAGGCTGTCAAGAAGGAGTCCCCCGCCTTGTCCGTCGGTGCGGCCGTCGTGGGCAGGATTGCCCAGGCGGGGGACGACAGAAGCGTACTGGGCCTGTCAAGTGGAGAGCCCCCGGCACCACACCGGAGGCTCTAGTTCCCACCTGAGGACCGGCGAGGAGGACCAAGAAGACTCAACTGCGCCTGACTCCAGTATGCCGGAAACCAGGCATCCACGCAATGACGCTGAGGTGGTGTAATCTGTCTCACGTAGGACGTCGCCTGACCAGCGGCACCA
>CAZTYU010000059.1:0-2896 GCA_964617535.1 uncultured Bdellovibrionales bacterium
GCGTGGAAAGCGTCCGCAGGTCATACTCGCGCGTCTCGTATCGCACGTCAGCCGCTGTCTCGCCCGTCCAGCGAAAATTGCGGAAATGATCGACGCGGAGCCGGTCGCCAGTGACCGTAAAACGCGGGAGTTCCTCTTGGCCAAGTTCCCAGATGCGATCATGCGAGGGCTCGGTGGAGAAAACAAACGCCGTCCATGCAATCGCCACGGCGACGAGCACAATGAGCAGACGGTGCCAGCGAATGAGGAACTCCTTTATTTTCGGTGATGCTTTTTCCACATTGACTGCTGATTCTCGGTCCGATACAATTTTATATCTGAGCGTGCACGCTCGAGTAGTTCTTTCTTCATTTGCTCGGTTGGGGTGGAAGAGTCCGGCTGTAACGCTGGAGCGAAAGAATCTTTCGCATTTTCCACCCCTCAATGAGCGCTCTCCTCTCTCGATTTCCCCCTCCGACTGGCGCGGAGGTTTTTGCTTTTTAGCGGTCGCCGCGCTTTCCTTTGCGCTGCTTCCCGAGATTCTTGATCCCCATATTGCGCTGCTTGCCATCGAGCCGGGCGGCCTGCCACAGGGGCGGCATCGCCGGCTTCATGGGAGCTTTGGGAGCGGCAGCGGGTTTCTTGGTACTCGACATATGGATAGCGTGAAGAATTAGGCTAACGATTCTATCCTAACACTTTTCCCGCGGCGCGGCGGAATTGACCGCGCCGCCAAAACGTGTCAGGATATCTCCCGTTGGTGCCCGTGCCAATCTTCGTTTCCGACCCACAACACGACAAGGAGAAATCGTCTTGAGCTTTCAAGTCTGTCCCGTCTGCCTCGGCCGACGCTTCCTGGAAAGCCCGCTGCTTTCCTTTTTCTCGTTCCGCGCCGGTGTCGGCGTGAAGCGGTCCTGCTACCACTGCCAGGGCCGCGGCGTCATCCCGCTCACCGAAGCGGACCGCGCCGCTGATTGGGTCGATCCGGCGGAACCGCCCGGATTCGAAGCCACCACCATGCCCGCCGTGTTTGATCCCGCCCCCATCGTGCGCGGAATCGAGCGGCGAGAAGTCGTGACCTGAAGCGTCACGAAAGCCCCGCGGCCACCTGGAGAGAACCTTCTCGGGCGGCCGCTTTTCCTTTCTTTCGACTCTTGACAAAGATGGAGCGGTATCGTATCCTCTCGCGTTGGCCCAAGATCGCCAACGTTTCCCAACAACCAGTGCCAGGAGTTCATTACATGCCCCGATTCAGCTTTCGACTCTTCCGGCTGAGGCCCCGCTGCCCAGCCGAGCGGACGATACCGACCGCCAGTCTGACTCCCCGGGAACGCCACTGGCGGGATTTCCTCATCCGGGCGTACCGCGCCCTCCCCGACCCCTCTCGACCGCAGTGACGGTCGAAACGACCAGTCGCCCTTCGTACGGGCGCATCAGCGGCTCGAACAAGGAAACTGCTCGAGCCGTTTTTTCTTGATCAAAAGCGATTTTTCGATACTTGCCCGGGGCATGAATCCGTGGTACAGAGAAGGGGTTCTTTCCCATCCCTTCCCCATCAACCACGACAAAAGGAGTCATCCATGGCGATGCCCGTCACTCCCCGCATCCTGCGGCGCGGCAGCCCCGACCTGCACCGCTTGTTTGGCGAGCGCTGGACCGAACTGCTCGAAATGCGCGGCTCGTTCTACCTGGGCGACACGGCCCGCCGGAAATCGCAGCGCGTGAACCGTGTCCGTCCGATGCGTGTCCTCGCGATCGATGCTGCCGGCAATCCGCGGATCTACGCGAATGCCTGCCTCCACGCCGGCAAGCAGCTCATCACCCCGAAACCCGGTCTGCACCTGCGTGAGGGCGACGTGATCCAGTGCGACTGGCACCGCTCGACCTACGAGGCCGACTGCGGCCGGCTCGTCCGACCCGGCGCGATGAAGATCGGGGTCGAGTCGCTCCCCGAGACCGAATGCCCGAAAAGTGAGCAGCTCGTCTGGCAGAACCGGCTCGTGTTCGAGCTCGGCCGCGACGTGATCGCCGCCCGGGGGTCGCTCGAGCTCGCTCTCGGCTTCATCACCCAGGAGACGGGCGACATCTTTGACCTGCGGGACTACGTGCTCCGTCGATCGGTCGAGGCCCCGCAGACAGCCGATGCGCTCACGACGCTGGTGAACTACCTCGACATCCGCCACCTCGGCGGACATGCCGACACGCTGGGCCGGCTCGTCGACGTCACGCGCTACACCCACGTCGGCAACCCCTACGCGGTCGTCCAGCGCATGGGGCTCAACCCGAGCTGGCTCGATGGCGACAGCGAGTGGGTGAAGAAGTACTACAAGTCCGGCCTCCCCCGCGATCTCGCCTACGGTGCCGTCTGGGTGATGACGGAGGGTGGGCTCATGCTCGAGTGGTACCCGGGCGTGATCGTGGTGAGCCAGTGCCTGCCGCATCCGGACGATCCGTGGTGCTCGGTACTCCACCACGACTTCTACTACCACGAGCGTGCCTCGGATGAATTCGTCCAGGCGCATCAGCGGGTCTTCCTCCAGACCGGCAGCGAAGACGAGGCCTGGTGCAGCGAGTCGAGCGAACACCTCATCGCGCGCATCGCCGAAGGCCTGGGTAGCGAAGAGTGGGGCTTCCTCGATCCGGAAGAGGAGAACTACGCGCGCTGGCTCTACGACCGGGCCGCTGCGGCGCTCCTGCCGGAAAACGACTAGCCCACGTCGCAGCACATTCCCCGATCCCCGAGCATCCACTGGATGCCCGGGGCTCTTTTTTTACGTATGAAAAGCCGCTAGTCAGGGAGCGGAACGGCGATAGTACCCGACGAGGTCGGCCTCGGCGATGGTGTTGCCGATGAGCGCGTTTCGGAGCATGAGGTCGGTCGCCTGCGCCGGGAGATGGAGCGCGCTGCGGATCGCAT
>CAZTYU010000060.1:0-2884 GCA_964617535.1 uncultured Bdellovibrionales bacterium
GGGAAGATGTTTGGCGCGTCTCAGGTTGGTGCGTATGCGGTTGTCGCGCTTTTTGCCCTTCTGAACTTTTTCCTGATCCGTTCGATTTCGATTCGTCTCGGTGCAGAAACCTGGGCGGCGCTCGTTGGTGCGCTCACATTTTCAATTGCGACCCCAGCATTCGCGTATGCCGGTACGCTGTATCAGCACCACATCTCTACGACGTTGCTGCTTCTCGCTCTCTGGATACTGGTCCGCTTCCGGAATATCTGGAGCCTGGCGATCGTCTGGTTCATGTGTTCTCTATCGGTCGTTGTTGATAATCCGAACCTCTTCCTCATGTTTCCGGTCGGAATCTATTCATTGATGCGGCTGTGGGAATTGGTGCGTACCGAAGATACGCGGAAGCAAATTACCAAAGGAATCTTCGGACTGATTACTTTTGTAGCGCTGCTCCCACCGCTCGCCTTTTTTGCCTGGTATAACTATGAAGCGTATGGCAACCCAGTCCAGCTCCCAGGTACGCTCCGGGGTGTCGATGAGATCGGTCCAGATGGAAAGCCCGTGAAAGAAAATACCTATGAGAAAGAAACGTTGACAGCCGAACAGCTTGCCTCGCTTCGAGAAGGGGGGAGTAAAGAGAAGTCGGCGCTCGGATTCTTCAAGACGCGCAACCTCTACGATGGTTTCTATATTCATTTCCTCTCACCGGACCGCGGCATCATTTCGTTCACGCCGGTTATCTTGATTGGCATCATCGGACTCGTGCTCCTGTATGGTCGAGAGCGCCGGATGACGGGCCTTTTCGTTGCCTGTATCGGTGCCAATGTTCTCCTGTATTCCATGTGGGGAGATCCACAGGGCGGGTGGGCATTTGGATCGCGTTACCTCATTCCGACTTATGCTCTTTTGGCAGTCGGTATCGCTGTGGCACTGTCAAAATGGCGCTACAGTTTAGCAGTTCTGGCTATTTTCCTACCGCTGTTCGCTCATTCGCTTTGGGTGGGTAGCCTGGGTGCAGTCACATCAATTGCCAATCCGCCGAAAACAGAAATTCTGTCTCTCGAGAAGCAATCCGGACGAGTACAGAAATATACGTATGAGCGGAACGAAGATTTTCTTGATACCTCGACGGGATCAAAAACATTCGTCTACCAGAACTGGGCCAAGCACACCATGACGGCGCGGGCATACCATAGAGTAGTATTCAGCCTTGGACTGTCAGCTATCCTCATTGTGCTCGTTGCTGAATTCTTTCCGTGGCAAAAGGCCGGTAATTGGATCAAATCTCGTCGCGTATGATTACCTCTATGTTCACATCGATCCGTACCCGTCTTGGCCAGCTTCTCCCATCTTCTTTTGAGACGGTGGCATTGCCGCTCGTTGTAGCTATTCTGATCGCTATCTCGATTACCGCATTTGTTCACTACTATCAGAACGGGCTTGGTATCGCTTATAACGACGCGCGTTCGCACCTCGACATTGGCCGCCGCGTCGTCGAGGGGCTCAATGTCGGTGCCGCGCAGCTCGGTTCCGTTTGGCTCCCACTCACACACCTCCTCATGGGTGTGACCATCTGGAACGACTTCATGTGGCATTCTGGCCTCGCGGGAGCTCTCTGGTCGATGATCGCATTCATCATGACCGGCGTCTGGATTTACCTCTTCCTTCGCGAGATCGGTGTCGGGCTGCTTGCTCGCTTCTCGGGCGTGGCGCTTTTTGTTGCCAACATCAATATTCTCTACCTCCAGTCGACGGCGATGACCGAACTTGTCCTTATTGGCACCATGACGGGCGGCGCCTACTATCTCCTCCGCTGGTTCCGGACCGAGAATACGCTCTACATGATATATTCCGCGTTTTTTATCATGCTCTCGACCCTGGTCCGATATGATGGTTGGTTCATGTTCTTTTTTGCGGCGGTCCTCATGACGATTTTCGTCTTCCGCAAATACGGCTACTGGCATGCTGAGGGCGTCTTTATCTTCTTCTGTACGCTCGCCGGATTCGGTGTCTTCCTGTGGCTTCTCTGGAATGCGCTCATCTTCAAAGACCCGCTCTACTTCGCGTTTGGTCCGTACTCGGCACATGCGCAGCAGACTCATCTGAATGCGGCCGGCGTACTCCCATCGAAAGGGGACTGGTTGTATTCCTTGAAGGTTTACATGTACGCCTATGCGTACAATGTCGGTGCATTCACCATGCTCCTCGGCTTCGTTGGTGCAGCGGCGCTCTGGTTTACGAAGAAACTCGATGGCGCGACCCGTCTCGCCTCCGTCGTACTCATTGCCCCGCTCCTCTTCAATGTACTGGCGCTCTATCTCGGGCACTCGGTGCTTTACATTCAGGGTATCTCGGGTGATACCTGGTTCAATGTCCGATATGGAATCATGATGATGCCATCGGTCGCGATCTTTGTCGGCTATCTCATCCACCGGGCCGTGGGGCTTCGCCCAGTTATTATCGGACTTCTGGTCTTCGTCACGTTCTTCCAATTCAACGGAGCTGATGCAGTGACGATTGACGACGCGCGGGTTGGGTCGAGTCAGAAGAACGTCTCTGAGGTGTCCGGCTGGCTCCATGAACATGCCGGTCCGGAAAAGGGATTCATCCTCATCTCGGCCGCTTCCCATGACTCAGTCATCTTTTCATCGGGACTTCCCATGAAGCGCTTCATCCATGAGGGTGCCGGTACCTACTACGACGTTGCTATCAAGTATCCGGATCAGTGGGCGCGCTGGATCGTCGTGCGAAGCTACTCCGACGATGATTCGACCTGGAGGCTGCTCAAGGATAATTCCGGTTTCCTCGAGCGCTATACTAAGGTTGACTCATATCCTTTTGCGGATATCTACGAGCTGAAACCTGAGTACCTCGATGAACTTCATACCGAGGCTACGCTCAA
>CAZTYU010000061.1:0-2784 GCA_964617535.1 uncultured Bdellovibrionales bacterium
TTCTATTTCAACGAAACTCCGAATTACAACGAACTCCCTCACGAGATTCTTTATGTGTCCCTGTGGTGGATGGGTCAGAAGGCCCTGAGTCGGCTGCATTGGGAGATCGCCAGGAAGCTTGCGCCAAGCAACCAAAAGTATAAGGATGACGCAAAATTCTATGAGTAGCTACATCGCTGGGGACACGATCCTTTATCCGTTTGCTCTCAATGACGCGATCAATGGCGCCATTGATCCTGACGTTTCACCTACCGTCATTGTCCGAGTGAATGGCGACGTAACGGCGGACATTGTGGACATTACACACATCGAAACGGGTCGCTATCAGTTTTCATTTCAGGCGGGTGCGGCCGGTGATCTCGTCTCCATCGACATTGCTGTTGTTGTCAGTGGCAAAACTTATTTGGATTCTGCTGGTCCGTGGCGCATCGATGCTGTCCGAATTGCTGACCCTCTCGCGGCTGATCCTGCTGATTACGCAGACGGGAGTGTTGGGGCTCTGATTGGGAAACTCAACGTTGGGGATCCGGCCGATCCGGTCATTGTTGTTCCATCCCCTCCCCAGGACATTCGCCGCTGCCGTCTGTTTGGCTACGTGTTGGACGAAGAGGGGCAGCCCGCCGCCAATGCCGCCATTACGGCCGAACTCATTCCGGCGACTGTTCCGGCGAAAGTCGAAGGCTATCCGATCATTCGACGGAAGGTGTCCTTCACCACCAATTCAGAAGGGCGCATCAAGTCCGAGAACGGAGAGCTTTTCGTTGAACTTCTTCGGACGGACTACATCCTCCCCAACACCACGGAATGGAAATACTCCATCAAGTGCTCTGAGGCCAAGATTAGTGTTGAGACTACACTAACTGCCTCCACCTTGGACATCTCTAGCTTGATTTCTTGATATGATCATCGCCCCCTCTTCCACGTTTCAATTGGCGTTCACCATTACCGACAGTATGGGTGGCGCTGAATCTCCTGATAGTCTCCCCGTCGCTACCTGCTACCTCAATGGTTTGGTGGACTCCTCTGTCGTTGCTTCGGTGGAATCAGTGGGGCTTGGGCAATACATTTTGACTGGGGACACTGGGAATGCGGAAGAAGGAGATGACATCCTTGTGTTCGTAGACTATTACGTCGCGGCGCAGTATCGGGTGAAGTCTCTCCCCACAATTCAAGTTTCCCGCGCCCTTGAAAAGCTCAACGTGGGGGCTCCCGAGGACACGGCAACGGTGGTTCCAGGGACCCCAGCGTCTCCTAACTTCTGCCGGGTCTATGGCTACGTTATCGGGGCAGATGGACGGCCTGCGGAGAATGCGGAAATCACCATTGAGCTTCTTCCGGAAGAGGACTATGCCACGGTGGATGGTTTTGCGATTAACCGTTCAGTCATCACGGTCACGACCAACGAAGAAGGCCGCTTGATGGACGGAGATGGTAACTTCTACGTCGATCTTGTTCGCACGGATGCCTTGGTGCCGAACACGGTGGCGTGGGTCTACAAGTTCACCTCAGAGAGCCTCAAGCTTGAAAAAGAGGTTGCGCTTACGGACAGCCTTTACGACATTTCAACGAATTCGTAAAACAAATTGCTTGATTTATTTGTTGCGTTTGTTGGTGTCCAGGGTAGTTATTCCCTGACAAGACAAGCGACCAATGAAAAAAGCATTTGTTCTGAACGAGGGCCAAGGCTCATTAGCCAAATACATTTGCAATCTTCTCCCTACTTGCTGCCGCATTGAGACACTGGAGGGTCGGGAGCATATCGTTGTCCCGATGGTGATCCTCACCGAAGGGGTTCACAATGGGAGTTCAGGGCCGCTCTACTACGGCAAAGACGAACTTGGCAAAACCCCCGAGTCCTGGAACCACAAGCCCGTGGTGGTCTACCACCCCACCATGAACGGACAGGGCATCTCCGCCTGCGATCCGGCCGTCATCAACACCCGCAAAGTTGGTGTGATGATGAACACCAAGCTTGATGGCAATCGGCTGGTATCTGAGGCATGGATTGAGAAGTCCCGTGCCGATGCGGTTGATAGCCGCATCATGAACGCCATCGACCGCAAGGAGATGATGGAGCTTTCGACGGGCGTCTTCGTTGACGCGGAGACGAAGCCGGGAGTGTGGGGAAGTGAGAGCTACGTCGGCATTGCTCGAAACTTCCGGCCGGACCACCTCGCTCTTCTTCCAGACCAGATTGGCGCTTGCAGCATTGCGGACGGAGCTGGCTTTCTTCGCAACTCCCGCCATCAAGATCAACAGGGGTCTGCCACCGTCCTGTCCTTTCTTAAATCGATTTTTCGGAAAGCTGGCGTCACGGTCAACGAAATGAGTTTCTCGAACATTCGGGAAAGTCTCTGTGATGCCTTGCGTGCCCGCTTCGTCCCGAAGGCTGCTTCGGAGTCGATGATGGGTCCGGGTCTTTGGGTCGAAGACGTTTACTCCAACTTTGTCGTTTACGAATTCGATTCAAAATTGTATCGTTTGGGATACACGACAACCCAAACGGGGATCGCTCTGAGTGAGGATGCCCCTGTTGAGGTTGTGCGGGTGACGGAATACCGGACGGTTACGGGTGCCTTTGTCGGCAATACGAATCCGTCCCAACCTCAACAAAACATGAACAAAAAAGAACTGATCAGCAAGATCGTTGCGAATTCCAAGGTGTGGAAGGAGAGCGATCTTGTGAACATGTCGGAGGACCAACTCAAAGCACTGTTGCCCGCTGAGACGGCAACCCCTGCCGCTGCTGCCGCTCCGGTGGCAACCCCTGCCGCTGCTGCCGCT